>JAHAYB010000266.1 GCA_018384835.1 Comamonas sp. | reverse complement strand
CATCAAAGGCATCAGAGAATTGAGCCAGTCCATCAGGCGCACCATCGCGGTAGTACTGCAAGGCTTTTTCCAGCTTTTGGATGCGTGCTTCTGCAGCGGCGTGTTCGCGCTCTAGGTGAGCTAGCACTTCTGCGCCTTCGCTGGTGCGGGCTTTGAGTGGCTCAAACAGGTACACGTCTTCGCGGGGGTGGTGGCGCTTTTCTGGGTATTCGTCCAGGTAATTGACCATGGCATCCAGCAGGGGGAAGTCAGGCTCCAGGCGACCCAGCTTAATCTCCTGAATGATGTGGCGAATGGCGTCAATGATGGCGGCCAGTGACTGGTGCTCGTCCATCAGAATGCGAATGGCTTCCATAAAAAAACTCTTTGGTGTGTGGTCTTAGGTGGCCAGCATGTCCTGGTGTTTGCCAAAGCCCAGGTAGGCTTCAATCACGCGGGGGTCATCGGCCAGTTGGTGGGCGGGGCCTTGCATGGCGACCTGGCCGGTCTCTAGCACATAGGCGTAATCAGCCACTTGCAGGGCGGCGCGGGCGTTTTGCTCCACCAGCAAGATGGAGACACCACGGCGGCGCAGCTCGGCAATGATGCGGAAAATTTCACGCACGATAAGCGGGGCCAGCCCCAGGCTAGGCTCGTCCAGCATGAGCAGGCGGGGCTTGCCCATCAGGGCGCGACCCACGGCCAGCATTTGGCGCTCGCCGCCGGACATAGTGCCCGCCGCTTGCTTGCTGCGCTCTTTGAGGCGGGGGAACATGGTGTACACCTCTGCCAAGGTTTCGCCATGGTCGCGCTTGCCGCTGCGGTAGCGTTGGAAGGCACCCAGGATGAGGTTGTCTTCCACGCTCATTTCGCTGAATAGCTCGCGCTTTTCAGGCACCAGGCTCATGCCACGGGCGACCAGTTGCTCCACCTCGGGCACGGCTTCAAGCTGGCCGTCAAAGGTGACTTGGCCTTTGCTGGGCAGCACACCCATGATGGCCGAGAGCATGGTGGTTTTGCCCGCGCCGTTAGGCCCAATCACGGTGACGATTTGCCCCTCGCCCACGGTGATGTTGGCGTTGGTCAAAGCCTCTACCTTGCCGTAGGCGACGCACAGGTCTTTGACATCCAAAATGGGCTTGTCGGTGTTGTTGCTTGTTGTTGCTGTCATGTTGGTTCGCTCCCTCAATCCACACCGCCCAGATAGGCTTCGAGTACGGCTGGGTTTTTCTGGATTTCGTCGGGCAGACCTTCGGCAATTTTCTGGCCGAACTCCATCACCACAATGCGGTCCACCAGATTCATCACAAAGTCCATGTCGTGCTCGACAATCAGCGTGGCCATGCCTTCGGCGCGTAGTTTGCGCAGCAGCTCGCTCAGGGCCTGTTTTTCTTTCAGGCGCAGGCCAGCGGCAGGCTCATCGAGCAACAGCAGGCAGGGGTCAGCACACAGGGCACGGGCAATTTCCAGAATACGCTGCTGCCCCAAAGCCAGGCTACCGGCTTCTTCATACATCAGGTCTTGCAGGCCGACGCGCTCAATCTGGCGGGCGGCTTCTTTCAGGATGCGCGCTTCTTCCGCACGATCCATGCGCCAGGCGGCACTGAGCACGCCTTTATTGCCGCGCAGGTGTGCGCCAATGGCGACGTTTTCCAGCACAGTCATGGTAGGCAGCAGTTTGACGTGCTGGAAGGTGCGGCTCATGCCCATACGGGCAATTTCACGCGAATCGCGGCCAGCCACGGATTTGCCCAGGAAGAGCACCTCGCCCGAGGTGGGGGTATCCACGCCCGACACCTGGTTGAACATGGTCGATTTACCCGCGCCGTTGGGGCCAATCAGCGCCAGAATTTCACCGGCGTGAACTTCCAGGCTCATATTGTTGTTGGCTACCAAACCGCCAAACTTGCGCGTTACGTCTTTGGCGACCAGGATAGGCTCGCCCGCTTTGGGTAGCTCGCGACGGGGTAGGTCAGCGGCGTTGGCATCAATCTTCTTTTGCGGGGCGCGAATAGGCACAAAGCGCTTGAAGATGGGCCACAGGCCATCACGCGCATAGTGCAGCACAAACACCATCAGCACACCAAAGACGATAACTTCAAAGTTGCCGCTGCTGCCCAGCAATTGGGGCAGGAAGTCTTGCAGCCATTGCTTGAGCACGGTAATCAGGGTTGCGCCTACCAACGCGCCCCAGATGTAGCCCGCACCGCCAATCACCGCCATGAACAGGTATTCAATACCCAGGTTCACACCAAAAGGGGTGGGGTTAACGAAGCGCTGCATATGGGCATATAGCCAGCCAGCCGCGCAGGCTTGCAGGGCTGCCAGCAGGAAAATCACCGTGCGAGCGCGTGAGGTGTTCACCCCCATAGCCTCTGCCATGATGCGGCCACCCTTCAAGGCGCGGATGGCGCGACCCTCACGCGAATCGAGCAGGTTGTGCGTGGTGAGCATGGCAATCAGCAGGAAGGCCCAAATCAGGTAGTAGATTTGACCGCCGTCTTTCAGCGTCCAGCCAAACAGCGATACCGCAGGCACGCCGCTGATACCGGTGTGGCCGCCCAGGCTCTCCATGGTGCCAAACAGGTAGTACAGGCTGATACCCCAGGCAATCGTGCCCAGGGGTAGGAAGTGGCCGGATAGTTTGAGCGTCAACGCGCCCAAAATCAACGCTACTGAGGCGGTAATCACCAAGCCAATCACCAGCGCAATCCAGGGCGAGTTACTGGCCCAGGCAATCCAGCCGGGCAGGTCGGTAGCCGTGGTCAGGAAGGCGGTGGTGTAAGCACCCAGGCCAACAAAAGCTGCCTGACCAAAGCTGGTCAAGCCGCCCACGCCTGTGAGTAAAACCAGCCCTAACGCCACCATGGCGTATAGGCCGATGTAATTGAGCAAGGTGACATAAAACGGTGGCAGCACCGCAGGCAGCACCAAGAGTAAGGCGAAGAAAACGCCTAGCAGTAAACGATCGGCTCTCATTCCTCTTCCTCCACATGGTGGGTGCTCAAGGAGCGCCACAGTAGTACGGGAATGATCAGGGTAAACACAATGACTTCCTTATAAGCACTGGCCCAGAACGAGGCAAACGCCTCCAGCAGCCCCACAGCAATAGCGCCTGCCGCTGCCAGCGGGTAGCTAGCTAGGCCACCAATAATGGCTGCCACAAAGCCTTTGAGGCCAATCAAAAAGCCGGTGTCGTAGTAAATAGTGGTGATAGGCGCAATCAGCACACCCGATAGCGCCCCGATAAACGCCGCCAGCAAAAACGTCAGCTTGCCAGCCAGGGCGGGGGAAATACCCATCAACTGCGCACCCACACGGTTCAAGGCGGCAGCACGCAGCGCCTTGCCGTAGAGCGAGCGCTCAAAGAACTGGTACAGCGCCACAATCAGCAAAATAGCCACGGCAATCACCCACAGGGTTTGGCCGCTGACCATCAGCGGGCCAATGTCAAAGTTGGCATCGCTAAAAGCAGGGGTGCGCTGGCCTTCTGCACCAAAGAACAACAGGCCCAAGCCCACCATCGCCAAGTGCAAGGCAACAGAAACAATCAACAGAATCAGCACCGGCGCAGAGGCAATGGGCTGGTACATCAGGCGGTACATCATCGGCCCCATGGGAACCACAATGGCCAGCGCCACTAGCACCTGTATCGCCAACGGCAAGGTGTTGACCGACATACTAGCCAGCAGACCCGCCAGCACCAGGGGGTAGAGCAAATTCCAGCCGGCCACACCTGCGGCCTTGCGCATTTGGCCTTTTTTTAGGGCAGCGCCGCCATCCAAAATGGTGACCACCACCCCCATGCCCAGCAACAGCCAGGTTGTTGCTGGAATGCCCCCAGTCTGCACCATGGCCATAGTCAAAGCGCCATAAGAAACAAATTCACCTTGCTGGATAAAAATTACCCGCGTGACGGCGAACACCAACACCAAGGCCAGCGCCAACAGCGCGTAAATCGCGCCGTTGGTGATGCCGTCTTGGCTCAAAATTAAGGCTATTGAAAAATCCATGAAGCCGATCCTGTGGTTGAGCAGGCGTGCATGTTAAGAAGGAGTAAAAACAGGGTCGATTGGGGTTTGCACCCGACTGCCTGACTAACAGTTATGCTTATTAAGCATAATTGATTAGAGGCTATATCATACAGATCCGTACAGATGTGTACAGACAACAAAAGGGTGTGCTTGTAAAGCGCACCCTTTTGAAAACCAACAGCGATTACTTGAGCAGTGACCAGGTACCGTCGCGGATTTCAATCATCACGCGCGAGCGCTCGTCCAAGCCCAAGTGGTCTTCAGGCGTCATGGTGTACACGCCGGTAGCGCCGGCTACTTCCTTCACACCTTCCAGCGCATCACGCAGGGCAGCGCGAAACTCTGGCGTGCCGGGCTTGGCACTCTTCAGGGCGTTAGGCACAGCCGCGTTCAGCAGCACACCGGCATCCCAGGCGTAAGCGCCAAAGCTGGAGACTGAGCCTTCACCGTGTTTGGCCTCGTACTTCTCTACGTATTCCAGCGCGGTAGCTTTGACGGGATGGCTGTCAGGCAGCACACGGGCCATTTGCACAGGGCCAACGGGCAGCAAAGTGCCCTCGCAGTCCTTGCCGCAGATGCGCAGGAAGTCGTTATTGGCAATGCCGTGGGTTTGGTAGATGGGGCCTTTGTAGCCACGCTCACGCAGGGTTTTCTGTGGCAGCGCCGAAGGCGTACCGGAGCCGGCAATGAACACGGCATCTGCCTTGGAAGACATCAGCTTGAGCGCCTGGCCAGTTACCGAGGTGTCGGTGGGGTTGAAGCGCTCATTGGTCGCCACTTTGATACCAGCCTTGTCCGCCAGGAGCTTGAATTGCTCGTACCAGCCTTCGCCATAGGCGTTGGCAAAGCCGATGAAAGCTACCGACTTAACGTTGTTGGCCGCCATGTGCTCAACGATGGCAGAGGCCATTTGGCGGTCGTTTTGCGGGGTTTTGAATACCCATTTGCGCTTGTCATCCATAGGCGCAACGATGCGCGCTGCCGCAGCCATAGAAATCATGGGGGTGGCCGCCTCAGCCGCCACATCCACCATAGCCAGCGAGGGTGGGCTGGTAGTGGTGCCCAAAATCACGTCCACCTTCTCTTCTGTGAGCAGCTTGCGGGTGTTGGTGACGGCGGTGGTGGTGTCCGAGGCATCGTCCAGCACGATGTAGCGTACGCTCTCGCCGCCAATTTCGGTAGGCAGCAGGCCAATGCTGTTGCGCTCTGGAATACCCAGCGAGGCGGCAGGGCCGGTGGCCGACAAGACCACGCCCACCTTGATTTCAGCCTGGGCAGCACCGGCGGCAAAGGCCAGGCCAATAGCGGCCATTAAAGCGTTACGAAGTTTCATGATTACTCCTTCAAATTGAAACAGTTTGGGCAAGCCCTCTAAGGAAAAAAGCAAAAAGCGGCGGCAGTCTGCCCCCATTGCACTGCTGCGACTATTGGGAAAAGCACTAATCACCCATCAAATTCTGAACAGCGGAAATTATTTTGCCATCTAAAAGTGATACACGCTAGCTAAAAGTACAGATTTTTTGTATCGCTTACCCTAGGTTTGGGGGTGGGCTGTGCTAAACCCGCCCGTAGGCATAGCCGTAATTGGGCTGGATGTTTTCAATCTGGTCGATAAGGCGCAGCAGCGGGGTCAGCTCGCGGTAGCGGCTGCATGTGCTGCGGATGTAGTGGATAAAGCGCGGTGTATCGGCCAAGTATTTATGCTTGCCATCGCGCAGCGACAGGCGGGCAAAAATACCGGCCACCTTCAAATGGCGCTGCAAGCCCATCCACTCCACAGCGCGGTAGAACTCGCCAAAATCTGTCCCCCAGCCGCTGGAGCTGGCCTCGCCCAGCAGACCAGCCTGGCGGGCTTTTTCCCAATAGCGCACGGTGATGTCGATGACGAAATCCTCTTCCCAGCTAATAAAAGCATCGCGCAACAGGCTGGCAATGTCGTAGGTGATGGGGCCATAGACGGCATCCTGAAAATCCAGCACGGCCAGCGGCTGGGTTTGTGGGTCAGCGGGCAGCATAAAGTTACGCGCCATAAAGTCGCGGTGAACAAATACCTGGGGCGCTGCCAGGCTGCTCGCTACGATGGCATCAAAGGCTTTAGACAAGGTGGCCTGCTGGGCTTCATCCAAAGTCATGCCCCGGTGCTTGGCCACATACCAGTCAGGGAAGAGCTGCAACTCGCGGCGCAGCAATGCCTCGTCGTAGGGCGGCAGCACATCGGGGCGCGAGGCCAGTTGCCATTGCAGCAGTAAGTCAGTGGCATGGCGGTACCAGGCTTGGGCATCTTCGGGGCGCTCTTCGTCCAATACGCTGATTAGGGTGTGCTGGCCTAGGTCGGGCATCAGCAAAAAGCCTTGCGCCTCATCCCAGGCGAGGATGTCGGGCACGCGCAAACCGGCGGCTTGCATCAGCTTTTGCACTTGCACAAAGGGGCGGCAGTCTTCTAGCTCGGGCGGAGCGTCCATCATCACCAAGGTGTTGCCATCGGCAGTATCCAGGCGCAGATAGCGGCGAAAGCTGGCATCGGCAGAGGCCGGGCGCAGGCTGTCAGGCAGTAGTTGAAAACGCGCTTGCAAGCCCGCCAGCCATTGCAGGCAGGCAGCTTGGCGCTGGGGGGTGGGCCAGGTCAGGTTGTCCATATCAAAAAAAGCCGGGGGCAAGAAAGGCAAAAGGCGGTATTGTCCCACCCCAGCTAGGCGGACAAATTCCAGCAAGAGCGAGGCGGTCATGGATAATCCCTTTTTTCACCCACCGCCACCGTGCGCCCTGCGCCTGTTGCCCTTTGACTGTCACTGTGCCCATGTTCCCCCGCCCTGTTTTGCTTGCGCCCCCACCCGCCGCATGGTCTGCGCTGCTGGGCTGTTGGGCATTGTTTGCGGGTAGCAGCGCCAGCGCCCAGCCCAGCACCTGGGATGCGCCCCTGCCCCCGCCCGTCCTCAAAACCAGCCCACGCCTGCAAGAGCATATTTCCCCCAGCGTGCGCCCCCATTTGCCTTTGTATGTAGAGGCCGACCAACTCAGCGGCCAGGTGCAAAGCAGCGCCACCTTAGAGGGCAACGCCCAACTGCGCCGGGGCGATACCGTCATCCGCGCTGACCGCGCCCATTACGACGCGGCCACTGATACCGTCACCGCCGAGGGGCAAGTACACATCAACCGCGCTGGCAACATCTACCAAGGCACGCGCCTACAAATGCAGGTAGATGCCTTCAAAGGCGACTTTACCCAAGCGCGTTACCAGTTTTTAGACACCCAAGGCCACGGCCAGGCCGAGCGCGTAGAGTTTCACGACCGCGAGCGCTCCACCATCTACCACGGCAACTACACCACCTGCCAGCGCGACGAGAGCGACCCCAGCGATTGGCAGCCCGACTCGCAACCGGACTGGGAGCTACGCGCCCAGCGCCTAGAGCTAGACCACAGCACCGACACCGGCGTAGCGCATGGCGCGGTGCTCAAGTTCAAGAACGTGCCCATCCTGCCCGTACCGGCGATTAGCTTTCCGCTATCAGACAGGCGCAAATCTGGCCTGCTGCCGCCCACTATGGGCATTGATAGCGTCAGCGGCCTGGAGTACGCCCAGCCCTATTACTGGAACATCGCCCCCAACTACGATGCCACCATCACCCCCACCTTGATGAGCAAGCGCGGCGTGAACTTGGGCACCCAGGTTCGCTACCTCCAGCCCAGCTACCAGGGAACGCTGGACGTGAACTACATGCCCGACGACCGCCTGCGCGAGCGCGAGCGCTGGTCTTACGCCTGGCAGCATGAGGCGGACTTATCCACCCTCACCCCCAGCCTGCGCATGGACTGGCAGCTACACCGCGTCAGCGACAACGACTATTGGCGTGATTTCAGCCTGCGCAATAACAATCACCTGCTAGGTGAGCGCCTACTCAACAGCCAAGGCCAGTTGCACTGGCAAAGCGGTGGCCACCGCCTGCTAGCGCGTGCCCAGCAATGGCAGGTGTTGCAAGATTTGGATGCCCCCATCGCCCCGCCGTTTAACCGCCTGCCCCAGGTGCAATGGCGCTACAGCCCCACCAGCCTGAGCAATGCCTGGGGGCTGGATTGGCGCTTAGAGGCCGACAGCACCCGCTTTCGCGCCCGCACCGTGGATGGCCGCCAGCACGTAGATAACGGCCAGCGCAGCTACGCCCTGGCCGAGGTCAGCCGCCCCTTTTTGGGTGCAGCCAGCTTTATCACCCCCAGGCTGCAATTACACGCCGCGCACTACCAGCTTGAGAGCGCCAACCCCAACCACAGCAGCAGCCAGCGCAGCTTCTCTAGCGTGCTGCCCACCTTTAGCCTAGATAGCGGCCTGATTTTTGAGCGCCCCACCCAATGGCGTGGCCGCAGCCTGGTGCAGACGCTAGAGCCTCGCGCCTTCTACACCTACACCCCCCACCGCGACCAGATGCGCCAGCCTCTGTATGACACGGCGCTGTCGGACTTCAACCTCACCAGCATCTACAGCGAAAACAGCTACACCGGCCACGACCGCATTGCAGACAACCACATGCTTACCCTGGGCTTGAGCACCCGCTACCTGCACGCTGACACCGGCGCAGAGCTAGCCCGCTTTGGCATTGCCCAGCGCCTGCGCTTTACCGACCAGCGCACCAGCTTGGGCTATGACACCCCTGGGGAAAAAGGCTGGTCAGACCTCTTGCTGGGCGGGGGTTTGAACCTGAACCACCGCTGGAGCCTAGATGCCCTAGTGCAATACAACCGCGATATAGAGCGCACCACCCGCTCTGCCATTAGCGGGCGCTACCAGCCGGGCGACTATCGGGTCATTAGCGCCGCCTACCGCTACCAGCGCGAAAACAGTGCCCAAATCGCCAACCAAGGCAGCGAGCAAATTGACATTGGCTGGCAATGGCCGCTGCAAGCCTGGGGCAGCGCACCGCAGCCTACCCCGCAAAAAGGCCGCTGGTACAGCGTAGGCCGCCTCAATTACAGTATGCACGACAAGAAACTGGTCGATGCCGTGCTCGGCTTTGAATACGATAGCTGCTGCTGGATTGGCCGCGTGGTGGTTGAGCGGCTGCAAAACAGCGTCTCGCGCTCCAATACGCGGCTGCTGTTTCAGTTAGAGTTTGTCGGCTTCTCGCGCCTGAGCTTGGGCGCTGACCCCCTCTCCAGCCTGAAAAACCATGTGCCCGGCTACCAGCCCCTGGGGCTGCACCAGCAGCAAACCCCCAGCCGCTTTAGCCATTTCGACTAATTTCGACTAATTTCGACTAATTTTTTGCCTCGCCTGTCTGGCTCGCCTTACGTTCCTACCGCCCTAGCCTATGCGTCACTCTACTTTCCCCTACCGTCCGCTTGCCCTGGGGCTGGCTTGCCTGCTCAACCTGTGGCTGCCAGCCACTGCTCAGGCCAAAGGCCAAGCAGCGGCTACGGCAGCCGCCAGTGTGCGTGCGCCTGTCGCTGCCACTACGGCTACCGCCACCGCTACCAGCGGTGTGCAAGCGGCGGACTACATCCTCGCCATCGTTAACTCTGAGCCTATTACCCATAACGAAGTGCTTACACGCAGCCAGCAAGTGCTGCGCAACCTTGGCGAGCAAGGCGGCCAGCGCCCGGCGCTGCCCAGTCTGCAAGCCCTCGCCCCCGAAGTGCTAGAGCGCCTGATTGACGAAAAAGTACAAGAGCAACGCGCCCTAGAAACCGGACTGCGCGTCGATGACTTCGCCGTGGAGCAGGCGCTTGCCAACATTGCCGCACAAAACGGCGGCGGCCTGGAAAACCTACGCGCCGAGCTACGCCGCCAGGGCATCAGCGAAGCGAGCTTTCGCCGCGATATTCGCCAGCAGATGCTCATTCAGCGCCTGCGCGAGCGCGATGTTGATAGCCGGGTGCGCGTCAGCGAGCAAGAGATTGACCAACACCTGGTGCAACAGTCGCAGCAAAGCGCCCAAGGCAACGCCCCAGCGCAAGCCTTAAACCTGGGCCACATCTTGGTAGCCGTGCCGGAAAAAGCCAGCCCCGCCGCCGAGCAAGAACTACGCCAACGCGCCGAGCAAGCCCTGCAAGCGCTGCGCAGCGGCATGGATTTGCACACCACCGCCCAGCGCTATTCCGACGCGGGTGAGCCAGAAATGGGGCTGCGCCCCGCCCAGCGCTACCCCGAAGCCTTCTTGCAAGCCACTGCCACCACCCCCGTGGGAGGCCTGGCCGGGCCATTTCGCACAGCGGCGGGCTTTCACATCCTGCTGGTGCTAGAGAAAAGCGCAGGCGCTACGCAAACCATCACCCAGCACCATGCCCGCCATATCTTGCTGCGCCCCTCAGAGCAACTGAGCGAGCGCCAAGCCGCCCAGCAACTGGCCGAGCTGCGCCAGCGCATAGAGCGTGGCAGCGCCAGCTTTGCCGCCCTAGCCCAAGAGTTTTCGCAAGACGGCAGCGCCGCCATGGGCGGTGACCTGGGCTGGGCCAACCCCGGCCAGTTTGTGCCCGAGTTTGAGCAGGTGCTAGAGCAGTTGCAACCCGGCGAAGTGAGCCAGCCCATCGTCTCGCGCTTTGGCGTACACCTGATTGAGCTGCTAGAGCGCCGCCAGGCCGAACTCAACGCCCAAGAGCAGCGCGAGCTACTGCGCCAGCAAGTGCGGGCTGAAAAGCTGGACAAAGCCTACGCCACCTGGCTGCAAGAATTGCGCGGCCAAGCCTATGTGGAATACCGCAACCAGCAAGACTAAAGCCCCAGAGCATTAAAGCAGCGAGAGCACCGTGAACCACCCCCCCCACCGTGGCCGCCCTGCGGGCAACAAGCCCACACGCAACACACACAACACACATAAGCATGTAGCGCGTAAGCGCTTTGGCCAGAACTTTCTAATCGATGAGGCCATCATTGATGCCATCGTTCGCGCCATTGCCCCCAAGCCAGAGCAGGCGATGGTGGAAATCGGCCCCGGCCTGATGGCCTTGACCCAGCCTCTGCTAGAGCGCTTAGGCCAGCTCACCGTGATTGAGCTAGACCGTGACCTGGCCGCCCGCCTGCGCGAGCGCCAAGGCTTGCGCGTGGTGGAAAGCGATGTGCTCAAGGTTGACTTCACCGCCCTGGCTAGCGAGCTGGCCACGCCTAAGCCCAAGCTGCGTGTGGTGGGCAATCTGCCCTACAACATCTCCACGCCCATCCTGTTTCACCTGCTGGAACATGTGGATGCCGTGCAAGACCAGCACTTCATGCTGCAAAAAGAGGTGATTGACCGCATGGTCGCCCAGCCCGCCACTGCCGACTATGGCCGCCTCAGCGTGGTGCTGCAATGGCGCTACGCCATGGAAGATGTGCTGTTCGTCCCGCCCGAAAGTTTTGACCCTGCCCCGCGTGTGAACAGCGCCGTCGTGCGTATGCTGCCGCGCAGCGCCCCCGTGGCGCTGGATGCAAAGCTGCTGCAAACCCTGGTGCAAGTGGCCTTTAGCCAAAGGCGCAAACTGCTGCGCCACACCCTAGAGCCGTGGCTAGAGCAGCAAGGCTTTACCGGCCAGTTCGACCTGCAACGCCGCGCTGAAGAAATCCCCGTGGCGGAATATGAAGCCCTGGCCGCCAGCCTTTCATAGCTGCTCCCTTGATGACCGCCCCCCGCGCACGAGTGCTGCGCCTGCTTTAACCTTTAACTCAAGGCTGCGCCTGCCGTGCTTGCCATTGGGTTTTGACCTGGCCGTGTAGCTCTAACACTTGGCGCTGGTGGTCGTAGTCTAGGCGCTGGCCTTGCAGGCGGTGCAAGCCCTGTTCAATGGTGACGGGCTGGTCGCTGTGTACCCGCTCTTGCTCTGGCCAGGCGTGTAGCACTTGGCTGCGCAGCACCAGCTCTGGCGCGGGGAGGCTGCTTTGCGTCAGGGCAGCAGCCGGGTAGCGCTGCACCAGGGCATCGCCTTCCAAAGTCACGCTGCTGGCGTTATCGCGGCTATGGCCGCGCTGGGCGCTGAGGGTGGTGAGCTGGTTTTGGCGGTTCAGGCTGCGCCCTTGCACTTGCTCGATGACCAACTCGTCGCCCTGCTCGCCCTGGGGGTAATGCGCGGCGCTGCTGCCCGATAGGCTGCTGCGCCATTGGCCATCCAGGCCAAAGCTGTGGATGTGAAATTGCCGAAGGCGGTAGTCCGGCTGGTCAGCCGCTAGGGCAACTGGGGCGCTGCGCTCGGGCTGGGGCGCGGTGCGCACCAGCCACCAACTGCCCAGTGCCAGCAAGCCCATGAGCAGCACGGGCAGGTAGAGCGAGAGGCGGTCAAAGCCGCGTTGTAGGCGGGTTCTCATGGCAAATCTACGAATTTACGGCTACTGCGGCTAAATCTGCTACCAAATACGGCTGCAACAGGCGCTGATACTGGCCGCTGGCATGTAAGAGCAAATCGCACAGTTGACGCACCGCACCATTGCCACCGGCCAGCGGTGTTACCCAGTGGGCGTGAGCGATATTTTCCGCATGGGCATTAGCGGGGGCACAGGCTAGGGCACAGCGGCGCATCAGGGGCAGGTCTGGCCAGTCGTCGCCCATGATGGCGGCTTGGCTCCAGTCCAGCCCTAGCGTATCCAGAATGCTTTGCGCGGCGGGTAGCTTATCTTCCGTGCCAAAAATGGCTTGCTGAACGCCCAGTTGCTGCAAGCGCAGACGCAGTGGCGCACTGTCGCGCCCAGTCACCACCGCTGGCGCAATACCTGCCTGCTGCAAGAGCTTGAGGCCGTGTCCATCCAAGGTGTTAAAGCGCTTAATGGTTTCGCCTGCCTCGCTAAAGTACAGGCCGCCGTCGGTCAGTACGCCATCGACATCAAAAAACACCACGCGCACATTAGCCGCTTGGCGCAGTAAGTGGGCGGGAAAAGGCTGGGGTAGGTAATGGGGGTCGGGTTGCATGGGCACGATTAAATCACCTTAGCCAGCATCAGGTCGCGGATATGCACCATGCCGAGCAGGTGCTGCGCCTCATCGACCACGAGGACGCTGGTAATACCGTGCTGCTCCATCATCTGCGCTGCTTGAGTGGCCAGCGCTTGGGCGGCAATGGTGCGGGGGCGTGGGTACATCAAATCACCGGCGCTGTGCTGGCGCAGGTCTTTACCGGCTTCCAAACAGCGGCGCAAATCGCCATCGGTAAAGATACCGGCCACCTGCTGCTGGGGGTTCAAGATAACGGCTGCACCTAAGTTTTTAGCGGTCATCTGGCGCATGAGGGTGAAGAAATCGTCCGATTCGTTCACGGTGGGCAGTTCGTCGCCGCTACGCATGACATCGCGTACACGGGTCAGGAGCTTGCGCCCCAGCGCCCCGCCCGGATGGGAACGAGCGAAATCCTCCGGCTGAAAACCACGCGCTTGCAGCAAGGCCGTGGCCAGCGCATCGCCCAGCGCCAGTTGAACAGTGGTGCTGGCGGTGGGGGCGAGGTTCAGCGGACAGGCTTCGCGCTCTACGCTGGTGTCTAACACCCAATCGGCGTGTTGGGCGAGGGTGGATTGCAAGCGTCCGGTCATTGCCACCACGGGCACGCCTTGGCGCTTGAGCGTGGGCAGAAGGTGGGTGATTTCTTGGCTTTCGCCGCTGTTGGAGAGCGCCAGCACCAAATCCTGCGCCGTAACCATGCCCAAATCGCCGTGGCTGGCTTCGGCGGGATGCACAAAAAACGCCGGCGTTCCGGTCGAGGCCAGCGTTGCGGCAATCTTGCATCCGATATGGCCGCTTTTGCCCATCCCCATCACGATGATGCGCCCTTGCGTGTTGAGCATGGCTTGCACCACTTGGTTAAAGCCATCGTCTAGCCGGGTGGTGAGGGTTTGGAGGGCGGCAATTTCAATCGCCAAAGTGGCACGGGCGGTATCGAGGGGGGCTTGAGATGCGGTCATGCGGTGGATTTTATCTACCGGTATGGCTTCTGGCTTCGACTACGCTCAGCCAGCTTTCCCTCATTTGCGTTCCCTGAGCGAAGCCGAAGGGAACCGAGAGCAGCATGTACTACACCCAGCCAGTTCAGCCAGCTTTCCCTCATTTGCGTTCCCTGAGCGAAGTCGAAGGGAACCGAGAGTAGCGTGTACTACACCCAGCCAGTTCAGCCAGCTTTGCCCCATTTGCGCTCCCTGAGCGAAGTCGAAGGGAGCCGAGAGTAGCGTGTACTACACCCAGTCAGCTCAGCCAGCTTTCCCTCATTTGCGCTCCCTGAGCGTAGTCGAAGGGAAGTAGGGCACTAGGCCGATTGGCGCTCCAGCGCCCAGGTGCGCAGCGCTGCCTCGGGCAGGGGGCGGCTGAAGAAGTAGCCTTGGAACATATCGCAGCCCACGTGCTGCAAGCGCTGCACCTGGGCTTCGGTTTCTACCCCTTCAGCCAGCACTTGCAGCTCTAGCTGGTGTGCCATAGAGACGATGGCATCAATCAGCACGGCGGGGCGCTTGCCGGTTTCTTGCTCGTGCTGCTCGGCAGCGTCAATGTCCATAACAAAGGAGCGGTCGATTTTGAGCACATCAATCGGCAGGCGCTTGAGGTAGGCCAGGCTGGAGTAGCCCGTGCCAAAGTCATCCAAGGCAAAGCACAGCCCCAGGTCGCGGATTTGCGCCATTTTTTGCAGTGTGGCCTCAATGTCGTCGGCCACGACGCTTTCGGTCAGCTCTAGCTCAATGCAGCTGGGGTTGACACCGCTGCTCTCTAGGGCGTGGCGCACTTGCTCGACAAAATCGGGTTCGCGAAACTGGCGCGGACTCACGTTGACGGCCATCGATAGCGTCTTTGCCCAGGGCGCACAGGCCGGGTCGTTTTGCCAGCGCAGCAGGCAGCTAATCGCTTCTTCTAGTACCCATTGGCCTAGGGGCACAATCAGGCCGCTGGCCTCGGCCTCGCTGATAAAGGCATCTGGCGGCATAAAGCCACGCTCGGGGTGCTGCCAGCGCACTAGCGCCTCTACCCCAATGAGCTGGCCTTGACCGTTGAGCTGGGGCTGGTAGTGCAGTAGCAGCCCGCCCGGTGGGTGATTGAGGGCATGGCGCAGCTCAGAGCGCAGCATCAGCCGGGTGCTGGCCGCCTCTTGCAGCGAATGGGCGAAGAAGTGGATGCGGCTATGCCCCTCGGTCTTGGCCTGGTGCATGGCTGTTTCTGCTTCGCGCAGCAGCTCGGCAGCGTCTTGGCTGTCGTTGGGAATCATGACAATGCCTGCGCTGGCGTGTGGGTGTAGCAGCCGCTCTTGCAGTTGTAGGGGCTGGGCTAGGCTCTCTAGCAGTGCTTCGGTGCAGGCTTGGGCGTGGCTGGAGGCCACCTCTAGCGTACCGGGAATGTCGGTAATGAGCAGGGCGAAGGTGTCGCCATGCACCCGCCCCAGGGTCTGCCCCTGCGTTTGTAGCTGGGTCAGGCGCTGGGCGGCGGTGCGTAGTACCTGGTCGCCCACGGCCATACCCAGTGAGTCGTTGATGTTCTTAAAACCGTTTAGGCCAATGGTAATAAGTGCTGCGCGTCGCCCCGATTGTTGGCTGACAAGGGCAATCTCGTTTTGTACCCTTTGGCTCAGGTACTGGCGGTTGCACAGGCCGGTGAGTGGGTCAAACTGCGAGAGCTGCAAAATCTGTTGTTCAGCGGCCAGTTGCTCGCGCAGGTCGCGCATGGCGCAGATGCGCACGATTTGACCGTTGGACAGTGCCCGCTCGCGTACCTTGAGCTGGCAGGGAATGTGCTGTCCCTGGGTGTCCATAAACTCCACCACCCAGGTGCTTTCCTCGTGGTTTTTGACGCGCTCACGCGCTAGTGTTTGCTCTTGCGGCGGCATGATGGACCAAATACTGCGCCCGACTAGGCTGCCTGTGGGGTGTTGCAGTAGTTGCTCGGCAGCGGTGTTGACATCCAAAATGGTTTGGCCGTCGTGGATGATGATGGCCTCAAATGCCGCATCGGCCAGTTGGCGGTAACGCGCTTGGCGCTCTTGCCAAGCGTGGCGGCTGTGCTGGAGTTGGTCGGCCATCGCCTGCAAGGCCGCGCCCAGGGTGCGAAATTCGCCCTTGCCGCGCCACTGTAGGGGCTGGGAGAAGTCATAGCGCCCAATGCGCTGCATACTTTCTTGCAGCATTTTGACGGGGCGCATAACCAGCCAGCGCCCTAGCGCGGCCATCACCCCAGCAGCCAGTAGTACCAAAACGCTAAAGGCCAGAGCACGTTGGCGCACTAGGCTCCAGGCCAATGCGATGCGTGGGCGCAAGTCATAGGACAGCAGGAGCAAGCCTTGGCGCTGGGTGCGTAGCTCGCCTTGGTGCAGCCCCATGGTGATGGGGGCAAGTGCCCAGAGCTGTTGCTGCCTTAGTTGAGGGGTAATCGTATTGCGAGAATCTCGTTGCACCTGGGCAAATAGTGCTTCTGGAAAGTCTGGGGCGAGGAAGCGCAGGGCCTCGCCACGCCAAGAAAAATCGGTAGCGGCCAGCACCATGCCCATATCGTTGGTGAGGGCGGCGTAGCGGATTTCGGGGTTGAGTGCTAGCTCGGCCAGCACTTGGTCTAGGGCGCTGTCTTCGTGGCGGCGCAGGAGGTTTTCAATTTTGCGCTTACTCTCTAGCAGCTCGCTATGCACGCTTTGCTGGGCAAAGCGCTGGAGGTCTTGCTCAAATTGTTGGTACTGCACC
Source organism: Comamonas sp. (assembly GCA_018384835.1). GTDB lineage: Bacteria > Pseudomonadota > Gammaproteobacteria > Burkholderiales > Burkholderiaceae_C > Comamonas. The sequence continues at coordinate 1,812 of JAHAYB010000266.1, read as the reverse complement.
ACCAGCATCAGGCTAAACACCAAGATGGCGGCAATCACTAGCGACAGCGGCAGCCATAGCCACAACCGCACGGCTTGTAGAGGCCGTCGAGGCGCGGATGGCAAAGAGGTCGTCGTAGGGGCTGCTGCGGGGGCTGTCATAGCAGGGATTATCGGCGTGGCTGCGCCAATTGTGGGGTAAAGCGTGGGTCTATCAGGTGCTGGGGGGCTGCGCCTGGGCGTAAAAGTTGGCGCTGCTGCATCAGCCCAAACACTTGTTGGAGGGTGTGTGCCAGGCTGTGCGCATCGTTGCTGCGCAGCAGGCGCTGGTTGGCTACAGCGTCGGGCAGCAGCATGGCGGATAAAGAGGCTTGCACACTGTCAGGCGTGACCTTAGAGCGCTGCCCCATCAGATACCACGCATCACTTTTTTGATGGTGCAGGTAGCTTAAAGCACGCTCATGGCCAGCTAGAAGCTGGGTAATCTGCGCACTACAGCAGGCCAGTGCCTTGTGGTGGGCAACCAGGACGTTGAGCATCTGGCCGTCTAAAGCGCTGCTGTCAAATAGCACTTGTGCGCCTTCTTCCACCAGGGTTTGGCGCACGGGGTCGGCGCTAACCAGAATATCGACTTGGTGCTGTCGCCAAGCGCGTAAGTGTTCATCGGCGCTGAGGGGGGCGATTTCTACCGCCCCTGTTGGCAGCTTGGCTTGTTCTAAAAACGCTTGCAGCATGTATGCGCCAGAGGCGGTTTGCTCCACCCCGATGCGCAGCCCCTTGACCTCTTGCCCAGTTTGTGCAGAGCCTGGGCGGGTAAGCACGGCATCGGCACCGTTGGAGATGCTTATCACCCAAATAATGGACAGCGGCAGGTGCTCTTGCGCTAGCAGCAGTGCCTCATCTAAGGTGATGGCGGCAACATCGAGTTTGCCCATGCGCAAGGCATCCAGGGTTTGGGTGGAAGAGGCAAGCTGCACCAAGCGCAGCGGCTGGTCTTGGTAGTAGCCCAAGTCTTGCGCTAGGTATAGCGGTTGGTAGCCCGTCCACAAATCGGCTCCTACGACCAGGGGCTTTTCATACTGCCAGCCGCAGCCAAGCAGGCTGGCCGCTAGAACCAGCCCCAACCCTAGGAGGCGGTAGGGCAGGCAGTGTCTAAAAAGTTTCCCAATCATCATGGCTCTGGCTGCTTGTGCTGGCATTGGAGGCAGGCGCTACCAAGCGTGGTGCGCTATGCGGTGTTGCCTTGGCAGGCTGCGTCGTGGTTGGCCGAGGTGCGGCCACGGACGCGGCTTTCTGAGCAGGCGCATGACTATGATGCCCATTGGCTGCTTTTTTGGGTGCTGTGCCGGTATTAACGCTAGCGCTCGCATTGGTACTGGTGCGGATATTGCTAGGGCGCAAGGGCGGTTGACTGGCCGAGCTTTGGTAGGTTTGCGCAAGTTGGAATACCGATACCGCCTGCAACAAGTGCTGTGCCTGGTTTTGTAGGCCAGAGGCAGCGGCGGCCATCTCTTCGACCAAGGCGGCGTTTTGTTGGGTGACTTGGTCCATCTGCATCACCGCCTCGCCCACTTGGTTTACACCGGCGCTTTGCTCGCTGCTGGCGGCGCTAATCTCGCCCATGATGTCGGTGACGCGGCGAATGCTTTGCACCACCTCTTGCATGGTTTGCCCGGCTTGGTGAACCAGGGCGCTGCCCTCATCAACGCGCTGCACGCTGTTGTCAATCAGGATTTTGATTTCTTTGGCGGCCTCGGCGCTGCGCCCGGCTAGGGCGCGTACCTCGCCAGCGACGACGGCAAAGCCCCGGCCTTGCTCACCAGCGCGGGCGGCT
>JAHAYB010000259.1 GCA_018384835.1 Comamonas sp. | reverse complement strand
ATGGACACCATCCAAAAGCTGGCCGCCGACTTTCCCGATGTGAAGTGGGAACATGCCACCGGCTACAAAACCGCCGACAACGTGCGCACCTACGACTCGCGCACCTACGAGGGCGCTTATCTGGCAGGCATCGTTGCGGGCGGCATGACCAAGAGCAATGTGCTGGGCGTAGTCGGCTCTGTGCCCATCCCCGAAGTGCTGCGCAACCTGAACAGCTTTACCCTGGGGGCGCAGAGCGTGAATCCCGCCATCACCACCAAAGTAGTTTGGGTGAATGAATGGTTTAGCCCACCCAAGGAAACTGAAGCCGCCACCAGCCTGATTAACAGCGGTGCGGATGTGCTCTTCCAGAACACCGACTCGCCCGCCGTGCTTAAAACCGCGCAGGAAAAAGACGTACGCGCCTTTGGCTGGGATTCGGACATGAGCGCTTATGGCCCCGAGGCGCATTTAGGCTCTGCCGCCATCGACTGGCTGCCCTACTACCGCCAATCGGTGCAAGCCGTGCTGGATGGCACATGGCGCAGCGGCCAAGCCTGGTGGGGCGTGAAGGAAGGCGCAATTGATTTGGTCTCTATGCCCGATGAGATTCCGCTGGACATTCAGGCCAAAGTTGCCCGCGCTAAAGATGGCTTGGAAAACGGCAGCCTGCATATCTGGCAAGGCCCCATCCACGCCAATGACGAGCGCGAAGTGCTGGCTAACGGTGCGGTGGCCGATGATGCTTTTCTTACCAGCATTAACTTTTACGTTAAAGGCGTAGAAGGCAAGGTGCCTGGCGCGAAATAAAAGCAAAGTGCCCTAAAAATAAACCCGGATAGGCGGCTTTGCTTATCCGGGTAGTTAATGCGCTAAAAAGGCTTTAACGACCCTGCAAGCATTTGATGGCACTGCGCACTGCCCCCTCTAAAGTCGCTGGATAAGGCCCTTCTACATAATCCCCGCAAGCCCATAAATCAGGTGCAATCAGCGCAGAAGGGCGATTGACTTTAGGCATACACGCAAAAGTAGCGCGTTTGTCAATAATGGTTTTTAGCGCTTCTAAAGTGCCAACGCCTAATTGGGCTTCAGCTTGGGCGGTGGCTTGTGCCTCTAGCGTGACCGCATCACCCGCACTGGTGCTAATGACTAAAGCCAATAAGCCCGCCTGACCGCTCAGTTGGCCTTGGTCAAACGCAAACTGGGCGGGGGCTTGGGGGGCGGATTGCAAGGCCAGCATGGGCGCGGGCAGTTGTGCCTGGCCGCTGGCTAGTTGCGGCGCGTAGGCATAGACGGTGGCAATGGCGCTGTGGGGCAGGGCCCCAGCGGTGGCGGCCCAGGCATCGGCTACGGCCAGGGGGTGCACTAGGCGGGCAGCCTCAGCGCTGGGGGTGGCTAGCACCACGCTATCAAAATGCTCGCTATCTACCAGCCAACCGCTGCGGCCATCTGTTGGTGCTGGGGCTTGTAGTTGGCGCACGCGCTGGCCTAGGCGTAGCTGTGCGCCACGCTCGGACAGCCATTGGGCGGCGCTGGCGGGGAAGAGGCGGCCCATATCCACGCGGGGAATCAGCAGGTCAGCGCCGCCGCGCCCGGCAAACAGGCTGTCTTGCAGGATGCGTAGGAATACGCGGCCACTGGCTTGCTCCAGCGGCATATTGAGGGCGGAGATGCACAGCGGCTCCATCACGCCGTGCAGGATGGCGTTGGGCAGGCGGCGGCAAAGGTCGGCCACGCTGGCATGGTCTGCGCATTGAAACTTGCGCAAGCGCCAGTGCAGCGCCCAGCGCAGCAGGGCGAGTTTGTCCGCCCAGCGCCAGCCTTGGCTGCGGGCGATCCCCAGCAGGGCGTTCCAGGGCGGGGGCAGGTCGGGCAGGTGCAGCCCTTGGCCTTGGCGGTTGCGTAAATCCAGGGGTAGGCGCAGCAGGGCTTGCTCGGGGTGGATGCCTACGATGCGCATTAAATCCAGGCAGTGGCTGTATGCACCAATCAGGATGTGCTGGCCGTTATCGAGTTGCCATGGGCGGCCTTGACTGTCTTGCCAGGCCATGCCACGGGCGCGGCCTCCCCAGTGGCGGCTGGCTTCCAATACGGTGATGGCGTGGCCTGCCTGCTGCCCATACACGGCGGCGGCCATGCCTGCCCAGCCCCCGCCGATGATGGCGATGCGCTGCTGCGGCTTGCTGCTGCCTATGCCTATGCCCCCTATGTCCATGCTTACATGCGGCCTAGCGCCTGCATCTTCCAGGCCAGCCAGAGCTTGCGCAGCGGGGTCAGGGCGATGCGCTGGTGCAGCACTTGGAAGCCGCTGGCCTCAATCTCGCGCAGCAGGGTGCGGTAGATGCTGGCCATCATCAGGCCGGGTTTTTGGGCACGTAGGTCGGCGGCGGGTAGCAGCGCTAAGGCTTCGTCGTAGAGCTGGTGGGCGCGTAGGGCCTGGAATTGCATCAGCGCGGTAAAGCGATTGGAATACTGGCGCTGGGTGATTTCGCTGGCCTTGACCTCAAATTGCTGCAATTCGTTGATGGGTAGGTAGATGCGGCCACGCATCGCGTCTTCACCCACGTCGCGCAGGATGTTGGTCAGTTGAAAGGCCAACCCCAGCTTGTGCGCGTAGGCGGTGGTGGCTTCCTGTGTTTGGCCAAAGATGCGGGCCGAGACTTCGCCCACCACGCCCGCGACCAGGTGGCAGTAGCGGCTGAGGCCGGCAAAATCCAGGTAGCGGGTTTGCGTCAAATCCATCTGGCAGCCTTCGATGATGGCTTGCAGTTGGGCTTGGGTGATGCCGTAGTCGGGGCAGTGGGGCATCAGCGCCTGCATCACGGGGTGGGTGGGTTTGCCCGCAAAGGCTTGCGCCACTTCCTGATGCCACCAGGCGAGTTTTTTGGCGGCAATGGCGCTGTCTTGCACCTCATCGACCACATCGTCCACCTCGCGGCAGAAGGCGTAGAAGGCGGTAATGGCCGCCCGCTGGGGCTTGGGCAGGAATAAAAAAGCGTAATAAAAGCTGCTGCCCGAGGCGGCAGTCTTGCGCTGCACATAGTCCAGGGCGGTGGCAGGTACGCCGGTGCTGCAAGGGGAGGAATGGTTCATCGACTCAATATAGCAAGATAACCAAGGCGCTGCCCTGGGGCACTAGGCTTGGAGCACTAGGGCGGGTGCGGGCAGCGCCGGTGTTTGCGGTGTGCAAAGGCTCACACGCCCTTACATGCCCAGGGATTTGAGCAGGGCGGCGGTGTCTTCGTCTTCTTGGCTGATAACGCTGGCGCTAGCGCTAGCGGCGGCAGCTCGGGAATCATCGGCTTGGGCGATGATGGCATCGGGGTCCACCACTTCACCAGCATCAAAGTCTTGCAGCTTGATGAACTCGGTGTTATCCACGGCCAGCTCTAAATAAAAGATATTGCCCGCGCTGGTGTAGAAGGTGACGCGCCGCGCCTGGGGGTTGTCTAGGTTGGCATCTACGCTTAGTTGCACCTGCTTATTGAGCACTAGCATCTTGGGCTGGTTTTGCGTGATGTGGGTCTGCATCTCGCGGCGCACTTTGCCGGTGAAGTCGCCTACCACCTGGTTCATTAGCTCGCCCATGACGTTGCTGACCTCGTCGGAGGTGTGGGAGCTGGCCAGGTCAGACTCCGACATGCCCATATTCAGCAGGTAGCTGCGGTATAGCTCCATGGCCGAGTCGGCAGAAAAATTGATGATGACCAAGCCAGAGAAACCACCATCAAACAGCACAAAGCAACCAATTTCAGGTTTGAGATAGGTTTTTTGGATACGCTGCACCATGCCCGAGTACTGCACTTGGCTGTTGGTAGCAACGCTCAGAACGCGGGTGACAGAGTTGCACAGACTGAGCAGCAAGTCATTGATGCCCAGCACATCGCTGGTGGTGGTCAGAGGAGGGGTGGTCATTGCGGCAATCCATAAAAAAAGGTGGAGGAGAAGAAGCGCAGCGTAGGCCAGAGCCAAATTAGCCCAATCAGCCAACAAGCCCGCCCATAAACCCAGGCGCTGATGGCGGCACGCTAAGGTTGATTATCAGCGCCCAAGCATGAGAGAAAAGAATTGCTTGCAACAGGCCAGCACCTGCCTAGTAAAAACCCTGCGCTTATCCACTGTTCATGAGGAAAACCCTGTGGATAAGTCTGTGATTTGTGCTTTTTTATGGCTTAAGTTGTTGTTTTTTCATGGTCAGCATTGGTGCTGCTTAGAAACTGGGCAACCGCCTAGGCGTACATTTGAACTTTTTGCCTATTTCTAAGAACGGGGGGGCGGCTCTCCTCTTGCTCGTGCGTGGGGGTAAGCGGCAACACGTTCTAGTTAGGTGTAAGGAGTGAGGAATTGTTTTTATACGCCTTGTTGGGTTTGCTGGCCTTGCAGTGGCTCGGTGAGTGGCTGGTGCTGGCGCTACACCTGCCCTTGCCTGGGGCGCTAGTGGGGGCGCTGTTATTGCTTGCCGGGCTGCTCTGGCTCGGGCGCTTGCCCAAAACGCTAGAGCAAGTGGCCAATGCCCTGCTGCAAAACATGATGCTGCTGTTTATCCCCATCATCGCTGGGGTGATGCTGCATTTTGAGCGCATTGCGCGTGAGTGGCTGCCGTTTTTAGCCTCTGCCATTGTCGGTACGGTGGTGACCATGCTGGCCACGGCCTGGGTGCTGCGCTGGCTTTTGGCCGATAGCAATGTGGAAGCAGATGCAAAGGACAGCACCCCGCCCCATGCGCAGGCCAGCCAAGCGGCCACGCTGAAGGAGAAGCCATGAATCACGCCCCCAGCATCAGCATCGGTAGCAGTAGCGCCCTTTGGCAGAGCCTACAAGCGCAGTGGCAAAGCAGCACCATCACCTGGTTGGTGCTGACGGTGGGCGTGTACCTGCTGGCCATGCAGTTGTACCGACGCAGCCGGTTTTACCCCTTGCTTATCCCGGTGTTTACTGCGGTGGCGGTGATTGTGGCGGTGCTCTTTATCACAGATACCCCTTATGCCGACTACCGCGCTGGCACACAGTGGCTCACGCTGTGGATTGGCCCGGCCACGGTGGCTTTGGGCGTGCCCTTGTACGCCCAGCGCCAGCGTGTGATGGCGCTGTGGCGGCCTATTTTGGTGGCGCTGTTGGTAGGGTGCTGGGTGGGTTTGCTCTCGGCCATCGGCATTGCTTGGGCGCTGGGGGGGAGCTGGCAGACTTTGGTCTCGCTAGCGCCCAAGTCGGCCACCATCCCCATTGCCCTGCCTATGGCCGAGCGCTTGGGCGGTCTGGCCTCGCTAGCGGCGGTGGCGGTGGCTATCACCGGGGTGGTGGGCGCTATGGGCAGCGCTTGGCTGATGCGCTTGCTGCGTATCCAAAGCCCCGCTGTGCATGGCTTTACCCTGGGGCTGGCGGCCCATGCGATTGGCACGGCTCGCGGGATGCAGATACACCCCGTGGCCGGTGCGTTTGCGGCCTTGGCCATGGGGCTAAATGGCGTGGCCACGGCCTTATTCATGCCGTGGGTGCTGGCGTGGTTTGGGGTTGGCGGGTAGTGAGCCGTTTACTGAGCCGCTGCTAGGTGAGCCACCTTTAGCGCCTGCGTGCCGAGCGCACACCAGAGATATTGGCCACCAGCGCCAGCACCTTATGGAGGCGGCCTGCATCGCTGACCTCCACGGTGAAGGTCATGGAGGCGGTGTCTTTGATGGTTTGGGTCTGCACGCCAATGACGTTGGTTTTTTCGCGGGCGAATACTTCCGAGATATCACGCAGCAGCCCCTGGCGGTCTAAGGCCTGTACGGCCACATCGACGGGGTACACCTCGGCGGTGTTGCTGGCTTGGTTTTTGGGGCTATCCCAGGCTACTTCAATTACCCGCTCTTGGTTACGCGCTATCAGCTCACGAAAACTGGTGCAGTTACTGCGGTGTACGCTCACGCCCTTGCCTCGGGTGACAAAGCCGCCAATGGCATCGGGCGGGGCAGGGCGGCAGCATTTGGCCAGTTGCGTCATGAGGGAGCCGATGCCCACCACCAGCACCCCGCCTCTGCTGCCGGGCAGGTGGGCGCTGGATTTGGGTTTGCGCACCAGGGCTTGGGGGTCGCTTTCTAGCAAGGCGCTAGCGTGGGCATGGGCTTGGGGGTGTAGAAGGGCTTCGATATTGCGCAGCGAGTACTCGTCTTTGCCCACCACTTCAAACAGCGCGTCAGCAGATTTGAAGCCCAGTTGCACGGCCAAGTCTTCTAACTTAAAGGAGGTTTTGCCTTCGCGTTGCAGCAGCTTTTCCACCGCCTCGCGGCCACGGGCAATGGTTTCGTGGGTAGCTTGGGCGTTGAACCAGGCACGGACCTTGGCCTTGGCGCGGTTGCTGTGCAGATAGCCCAGTTCGGGGTTGAGCCAGTCGCGGGAGGGGCGGCCTTCTTTGACAGCGGTAATTTCCACGGTTTGCCCGCTTTGCAAGGGGGTGTTGAGCGAGACCATGACACCATCCACCCGCGCCCCACGGCAGCGGTGGCCTAGGTTGGTATGCACGGCGTAGGCAAAGTCCACCGGTGTGCCGCCCTGGGGCAGTTCAATCACGGCTGCGTCGGGGGTGAGGACGTAGATGCGGTCATCAAATAAGCCTTTATGGCTGCTGCCGTCGCTCAGGTCCTTGCCCCAGGCCAGGAGCTGGCGCAGCACGGCAATTTTTGCGTCGTACTGGCCGCTGGCGCTTACGCCGGCATAGCCTTTGGTGCCTGCTTCTTTATACGCCCAGTGCGCGGCCACGCCGTTTTCTGCGTGGTCGTGCATGGCCTGGGTGCGGATTTGGATTTCAATGGCTTTGCCGTTTTCGTCGCGCACCACGGTATGCAGGGACTGGTAGCCATTGGGCTTGGGGCGGGCGATATAGTCGTCAAACTCCGATTCAATGGGGGTGAAGTGCTGGTGTACCCAGGATAGGGTGGTGTAGCACTCTTTGACGCTATGCACCACTACACGCAGGGCGCGGATATCAAACAACTGGTCAAAACTGAGTTGTTTGCCGCGCATCTTCTTGACGATGCTGTAGATGTGCTTAGGCCGCCCCTGCACGGCGGCGCTGATGCTGTAGGCGCGTAGCTGCGCTTCTAGGCGGATGCGCAATTGCTCCATATAGACTTCGCGCTCGGCGCGTTTTTCGTCTAGCAGGTGGGCGATATGGCGGTAGGTGTCAGGCTCTAGGAAGCGAAAGGCCAGGTCTTCCAACTCCCATTTGATTTGCCAGATGCCCAAGCGGTTCGCCAGGGGGGCAAAGACGTAGAGCGCCTCGTGGCTGATGGCCTCGGGCACGGGCTGCTTGCTGGCGGCGTACCAGCGCAGGGTTTGCAGGCGTGAAGACAGGCGCAGCAGCACAACGCGCACATCGCGGGAAAAACCCAGCAGCATTTTGCGCACCGTTTCGGTTTGCAAGGCGGGGTCGTGGGCTTGCGCCACTAGGCGCTCGGCATTGCGTGACTGCTGCTGCACGTGCATCAGCTTGGTGGTTTCTACCGCTAGCGAGGCAAATTCTGGGCCAAAGGCTTTGGTCAGCACCTCTAGGGGGCGGCTTAAATGCAGGCTGGCATAGACCAGATAGACGGCAGCTTGCATAGCCTCAGAGCCGCCAATGCCTTGCAAGATGGCGGTGGTGGCATCGGCGTGGGCCAGGGCGTTTTCCCCGGTCAGCAGTAGCTCGGTAGAGAGCAGCGGCTCGGCAAAGCTACGCGCACGTAACAGGGGCTTTTCTTGGCCGGGAATGGCTTGGGCGGCAGCGGTGATGAGGTCTGGCAATGCCGCAGACAGTGTGGGTTTAACCACAGGCTGGACGGCATCAACCCCGGTGGTGGGGGGAAGAGAGGTAACGCTACGCATGGGCAGGGCTGGGTGTGTTGGGTGGAGCCGCCCTATACGCCAAGGCCATAGAGGGGCGAAAAAATCTAAACGCGTTCTAAGTCTAAAAACCTAAAAACTGGCGCACCAAGTCGCGCTGTAGTGCATCTACCAAGGTGGGGGCATGGCCTACACCTTCAAGCGTGTGGCAGGCAGCGCGTGGGCCGCGCTGAGCCATTTCTTGGGCGGTGGCGCTACTGAGCAAATCAGATTGCACACCGCGCAGCAACAGGGTTTGGGCGCTTATCGCATCGTAGAGTGCCCACAACAGAGCCTCGCCCTGCTCAGATTGTGCCTGCGTCATGCCTTGCATGGGGGCGGCAATGGCGGGGTCGTAATGCAGTTCAAAGCCCCCTTGGGGTGCAGGGCGCAGCATGGGGCGCGACAGGGCTAGCCATTGTTCATCGGTATGCGGGCCAAAACCGGGGGCGAGGGCGCGTAGGGCGGCTGCGCCCTCTTCCTCGCTAGCAAAGTGGGGGTTCTGGCCGGTGTAGGCGGCAATGCGCTGTAGCGCAGGCCATTCCAAGCGCGGGCCTACATCGTTGAGCACCAAGCGGCGTATCGGGCAGGGCAACGGCAGTTGGGGGTTGCCTGCTACGGCCATACCAATTAGGCCGCCCATGCTGGTTCCCACCCAATCTAGCGTGGTGATAGGCGCTTGGGCGTGCAGGTGGTGCAGCAGGGCGAGCATGTCTAGCGCGTATTGCGGCAGGCCGTAGGCCAGGGGGTCGGGCAGCCAGTCGCTGTGGCCACGCCCGGCCATATCCGGGCAGATAACGCGGGCGTGGCGGCTAAGGTCTTGCGCCAGCACATCAAAATCGCGCCCTTGGCGGGTCAGGCCGTGTACGCAGACGATAACGTGCGGATGGTCGGGGTTACCCGTGGCATTCCACTGCCAATAGGCCATGCGGCGGCTGGGGGCTGGGGCGGGCTGTTGAGCGCTGGCGGCCACGCTGCTCAAGGTTTGTGGGCAGAGGATGTGCTGTAACTGCGGTTGCGGCTGCGAGTGGGACGGCAGTTGAGATAGCGATTGGGGCTGGGGCTGGGGCTGGAGTGGCGTATTCATAAAAATGGACAAGGGCAATTTGAAAAAGCAGCAAAACCCATAACAGCAATAGAGCTTATTGCCAAAGGATATTAGGGGGTGGTAGCTGCCAACACCGCATAATGGGCACTCGCTGCACGGCAGCACCAAAGGCTGAACATGAGCCTAATGGTTTTTTGGCCTTTTATATGTTCATCCACGAAACCATTTTGTAAAACAAACCTAGGAGAAACCCCCATGCTTTCAGGCAAAACAGCGTTAGTAACCGGCTCTACCAGTGGCATTGGTCTGGGCATTGCCCAAGCCTTGGCCGCACAGGGCGCAAATGTACTGCTCAACGGCTTTGGCGACTACCAGCCAGCGTTAGAGGCAGTGCGCCAAGCCGGTCAGCCCCACGCTGTACAGGCCGATTACCACGGCGCAGACATGAGCAAGCCCGCCGAGATTGAGGCCATGATGGCATTTGCCGCCCAGCGCTTTGGCCAAGTCGATATTCTGGTGAATAACGCCGGTATCCAGCATGTGGCCAATGTGGAAGATTTTCCGCCCGAGAAGTGGGATGCGATTTTGGCCATCAACCTCTCTAGTGCTTTTCATACCACGCGCCTAGCGCTGCCTGCCATGCGAGCGGCCAACTGGGGGCGCATTATTAACGTGGCCTCGGTACATGGCTTGGTGGCCTCGGCGCAAAAAGCGGCCTATGTGGCGGCCAAGCACGGCATTGTGGGCTTGACCAAGGTCACAGCGCTGGAAACAGCCACCACCGGCGTAACTTGTAATGCCATTTGCCCCGGCTGGGTGCTCACCCCCCTAGTGCAAAAACAGGTAGATGCCAAGGCTGCCGCCCAAGGCATTAGCAACCAAGAGGCAACCGCCCAGCTTTTGGGTGAAAAAGAGCCTTCGTTGCAATTTACTACACCTGAAGAATTGGGCGCTTTGGCGGTGTTCTTCTGTTCTGCCGCTGGTAACAATGTGCGCGGCGTGGCTTGGAATATGGACGGCGGCTGGGCTGCGCAGTAAGTCGGCAACGCCGGTGTGCCTCTCACAACCTGGGTGAGAAAAAATTCACTAACCGTCATTTTTTGTCAATAAACAGCTTGTAACAACACTGTATCAAGCAATGACCGGCAAAATACCAGCCATTTGATAGAAATTAGCAAACACATGACCACTAAGGATAGCCAACACCTACAAACATCGCCCGCTGCGACGGCTGCGCCACGCTCTTACAAAATCGTCGTGGTCGATGATGATGCACGCATTTGCACCCTGCTGCAACGCTACCTTGGCCAAGAGGGCATGGAGGTCAGCACGGCTGAAAATGCGCCCGCTTTGCAACAACTGTTACAGCGTGAAGTTGCCGACTTGATTGTGTTGGATTTGATGCTGCCGGGCGAGGACGGCCTGTCTATTTGCCGACGCTTACGCGCTGAGGGCTGCCGCATCCCCATCATCATGCTGACGGCCAAAAGCGATGATCTTGACCGCATCATCGGCCTGGAAGTGGGCGCAGACGACTACCTAGGCAAGCCCTTTAACCCCCGCGAGTTGCTGGCACGCATCCATGCGGTGCTACGCCGCCGCCCAGTGCTAGAGGTTCCCGGCGCACCTGCGGCAGAAGAAGAGGTGGTGCGCTTTGGCCTATTTAGCCTAGAGCTAAGTACCCGCGTTCTGCGCAGAAAAGGGGTAGAGCTGCCCATCACCACCGGCGAATTTGCCATGCTCAAAGCCCTGGTGCGCCACCCGCGCCAGCCGCTAACGCGAGAGCGCCTAGCCATCTTGGCGCGTGGGCGCGAGTTTGAGCCGTTTGACCGCAGCTTAGACGTACAAATCTCGCGCCTGCGCAAGCTCCTAGAGGAAGACCCGACATCGCCGCGCTATATCCAAACCGTCTGGGGCGTGGGCTACGTCTTTGTGCCCGATGGTCCACTGCCCATCTAACCTGCGGCCTAACCCCTGTCTAACCCCTTGAAATCCTGGATTTCCAAACGCTCGGCAGAAAGGGCATTGCGCACCTACGGGCGTACTTTTCTTGCTTTAGCCATGCTGGTCATAGGCAGCATTGGCACGGGCTGGACGGCTTTGGCGCTGTGGCGCTGCCAATCCAATAGCTTGGCGGCCTTGGCCAATATGGCCTTGGCCGTTGGTTTTTTGGCCTGGGGCGCTTGGCTGGTGCAATGCTTGGTGCTACAGCCCTTGCGCCAACTGCGCCAGGCCATTGAGCATATGCGCGACGGTGTTTTTGGCAGCGGTCAATTGCCTGAGCACGAAAGCCTTAGCCCCCATGTGCGCGATGTCAACCGTGGCCTGAACCGTGTAGCGCGGCGCTTGGCACGCTTGGAGGAGGAACGCGCCGTCATGCTGGCGGGCATCTCCCACGACTTGCGTACCCCGCTGGCGCGTCTGCGCTTAGAGACGGAAATCAGCGTGAACGACGACGAGGCACGTCAGCACATGATTGCCGATATCGTGCAGCTCGATGCCACGATTGATAAGTTCCTAGACTACGCCCGCCCCAATCACAGCGCCTTGCAAGCCATTAATTTGCAGCAGGTCGTGACCCAGTGCGTTTATGCCGTGCCCCAGCGCGATGAGCTGCAAATTGCCCTGCACCTGCTGCCCGATGTGCTGGTGTTGGCCGACGAAATTGAGCTAGTGCGCGTTATCTCCAACCTGATAGAGAACGCCCGGCGCTACGGCAAAACGCCTTTGGGCGGGCGCTGCTTGTTGACGGTTAGCTCTTCCCTAGAGGGTAGCAACTGGGTCTGCCTGCGCGTGCGCGACCAAGGCCCAGGCGTGCCCGAAGAGCAGCTAGAGCGCCTGACCGAGCCGTTTTTTCGCAGCGACAAAGCCCGCACGGCGGCCACCGGTGCGGGCTTGGGGCTGTCGATTGTGCAGAAAATCATTGTCGGCATGGGCGGCAGCCTGAGCTTGCGCAACGCCGCCTCTGGTGGGTTAGAGGCCGAAATTTACCTGCGCCGCGCCCCCGCCCACGCTGTGCTGGCTCAACAGCGCTTGCGCCAGCGCCCCGCAGCGCCCTCCGCGAAAGGGTAGGCCAGGGCGCGGCGTTCAACGTTTATGGGCGCAGCAGCTCCAGCAGGCGCTCTAACCCCCCTTCGTTGATACACACCTGCGCTTGGCTGCGCACACGCGGCTTGGCGTGGTAGGCCACCGATAGGCCAGCGGCCTGCATCATCGGAATATCGTTGCTGCCATCGCCCACGGCAATGCACTGGCTGGGGCTGATGCCCATAAAACTAGCCAGCTCTAGCAGGCTGCGGCGCTTTTCCTCGCCATCGCAAATATCGCCCCAGCATTGGGTCACTAGGCCGCCGGTGAGCAGGCCATTGGCCACCTCCAGCACGTTGGCACGAACAAAGTCAATGCCCAGGGCATCGCGCACATGGTCGGCAAAAAACGTAAAGCCGCCAGAGACCAGCAACACCTTCAAGCCCGCAGCGTGCGCCGCCTGCACCAGGGTTTGCGCACCGGGGCTGAACTGGAGGCGCTCTTGGCGCACTTGCTGCATCTGCGCTAGGCTAACACCGGCGAGCTTGGCCACGCGCTGGCGCAGGCTGTCTTTGAAGTCGGTAATCTCGCCGCGCATGGTCGCTTCAGTGATGGCGGCAACCTCGGCTTTTTTGCCGGCAACGTCGGCAATCTCATCAATACATTCAATGGTGATGAGGGTGGAGTCCATATCAAACGCTATGAGCTTGTAATCGCTCAAGCGCATGGTGGCGGGGTCTTTCCCTAGGTTTTGTAGCACTAGGCCGGGGCTTTGTACGGGATTTTGTACGGGATTTTGTGGTTCTGTGGTCATGGTCAATGACACTCCTTTGTGTGTTGTGTGTTGGTAAATTATTGAAAATTCAAGGAAAAAATATCCCTACGAAGATGAAGGCTGCAAAAAATGCTGGCGGTAGTACAGCAGCTCATCAATAGATTCATGCACATCGGCCAGGGCGGTATGGCGCTGTGCTTTCTTAAAGCCCTTGACCAGCGCGGGCTGCCAGCGCAGCGCCAGCTCTTTGAAGGTGCTGACATCCACATTGCGGTAGTGAAAAAACGCATCCAGCCCCGGCATATAACGGCGCAGAAAGCGCCTGTCCTGGCTGATGCTATTGCCGCACAGGGGCACTTTGCCCTTGGGCACGTAGCGGCGCAGAAAGGCCAGCACCTGCTCTTGCGCGGCGGCTTCGTCGATGGTGGAGGTTTTAACGCGCTCAATCAGGCCGCTGCGGCTGTGTGCGCCTTTGTTCCAAGCATCCATGGCGGCCAGTAGTGCGTCGTCTTGGTGAATGGCTAGCACCGGGCCGGGCACGCGCACTTGCAAATGCGGGTCGGTGACGATGACGGCAATTTCCAAAATGCGCTCTTTGTGGGGGTCTAGGCCGCTCATTTCGCAATCCAGCCAGACCAGGTTGAGGTCGGACTTGGGCAAGGGCGGCAGCGCTTGGGCTGTGCCGTGGCTGGCCGCAGCTTCAAGGCTGGAGGGGGATACGTGGGTATGGAGGGTGTGGGGTGGGGAAGAAGGTGCGTAAGACATGGCCAAATTGTCGCCTACACTTGCCGCGCCGTAACGATTGAGTGTGATGTATGACTGATTTCCCCTCCGCCCCTGCTGCTGCCCTGGGCTGGTCGCCCGCGCTGCTGTGGACGCTGGTGTTCGCCCTGGCGCTGGTGTTGCAACTGGGGCTGCAATTGTGGCTATTGAGCCGCCAAGTGCGCCATGTGGCGCAGCACCGAGGCGCTGTGCCTGCGCCTTTTGCCGAGCAGATTCCGCTGGCGGCGCACCAAAAAGCTGCCGACTACACCCTGGCCAAGGCACGCATGGGGCTGCTGAATATGGCTTGGAGCGTGGCCGTGCTGCTGGGCTGGACGCTGCTGGGCGGGCTGGATGCCCTGCACCACGGGTTGCTGGCGCTGGGCTTGAGCGGCTTGGCGCAGCAGGTGGCGCTGGTGCTGGCCTTTATCGCCATCGGGGCGGTGTTGGAGCTGCCGTTTTCCCTCTATGCCACCTTCGTGCTGGAACAGCGCTTTGGCTTTAACCAGATGACTTGGCGCTTGTGGTTGCAAGATGCCATCAAGGGTAGCGTGCTAGGTTTGCTGATTGGCGCACCGCTGCTGGCAGCGATTTTGTGGGTGATGCAGGCCACAGGTACCTGGTGGTGGCTATGGGCGTGGTTGCTGTGGAGCGGCTTTCAGTTGCTGATGCTGTGGATTTTCCCCAGCTTTATCGCGCCGCTGTTCAATAAGTTCGAGCCGCTGGAAGACGCTGCCCTGAAGCAGCAAGTAACCGCCTTGATGCAGCGTTGCGGCTTTTCTGCCCAGGGGCTGTTTGTCATGGATGGCAGCCGCCGCTCGGCACACGCCAACGCCTATTTCACCGGGCTGGGCAAGGCCAAGCGGGTGGTGTTTTTCGATACCCTGCTGCGCCAGTTGAATGCCGATGAAATCCAGGCCGTGCTGGCGCATGAGCTGGGGCATTTCAAGCATCGCCATATCACCAAGCGCATGGTGTGGATGTTTGCCGCTAGCTTGGGCGGTCTGGCGCTGCTGGGTTGGCTGTGCCAGCAGACTTGGTTTTATGCGGGGCTGGGTGTGCAGCCCTCGCTGGAGTTGGCGTTGGGTCAGCCCCACCAAATGCAGGCGTTGGCACTGCTGCTGTTTATGTTGGCGATGCCGGTGCTGGGTTTTTGGATTGCGCCGCTGTCTGCCCATTTTTCACGCCGTGACGAGTTTCAGGCCGATGCCTACGCTGCGCAAAACGCCCAGCCCGAGGCGCTGGCTTCGGCACTACTGAAGCTGTACAAAGACAATGCCAGCACCCTCACCCCTGACCCCTTGTATGCCCGTGTTTACTATTCCCACCCGCCGGCGCTGGAGCGTCTGGCCAAGTTATGAAGTCTAAAAAGCGCCCTTCGCCCGACCCCTCTGCCGCGCAAGCCCTGTTAGAAGGCTTAGTCGTTGCCAGCCATGGCCGCCATAGCGTGGTGGAAACGCCGGATGGCAGCCGCCGCATCTGCCACCCACGCGGCAAGAAAAACCAGGCCGTGGTGGGCGATGCCGTGCTCTGGCTGCCCGCCCCGCCCGGCCAGGGGGAAGAGGGCAGCATTGAGCGGGTGCAGCCCCGGCGTAACCTGCTCTATCGCCAGGACGAGGTACGCACCAAATCCTTTGCCGCCAATATCGACCAGGTGCTGATTTTGCTGGCCGCCGAGCCGGTGTTCTCCGAAAGCCAGTTGGCACGCGCCCTGATTGCGGCGGCAGAGGCGGGTATCACCCCCATCATTGCGCTGAATAAAAGCGATTTGGCGGCTCCTTTTGCCCAGGCTTGGCAGCGGCTGGAACCCTACCGCGCCATGCACCCGGTGCTGGACTTGCAGCTTTCCGGTTTGCGTGGTGCACAAGCCCAGGCGCAAACCGAGCAGCTCAGGGCGTTGCTGTCAGGCAAAACCACGCTGGTGCTAGGCCCCTCGGGCACGGGCAAAAGCACCTTGATTAACAGCCTGGTTCCGCAGGCGCAGGCGGCTACGGCAGCAATTTCTCAGGCGCTGAACTCGGGTCGCCACACCACCACCAGCACCACCTTGTACTGGCTGGACGAGGCGCGGCGCAGTGCCTTGATGGATTCGCCCGGTTTTCAGGAGTTTGGCCTGCACCACATCCTGCCTGCTGCCTTGGCGCATTACATGCCTGATATAGCAGCGCTGGCGGCGCAGGGCTGCAAGTTTCACAACTGCACCCATCTGCACGAGCCGGGTTGTGCCGTGCTGGCCAACCTGCAAGCGCCAAACCAGCCTTTAGAAACAGGTCAGCTAGCCGCTAGCCGCCACCGCCTGTATGCCCAGTTGTTTGACGAGTTGAGTGAGTACAGCTTGTATTGAGAGGTATGGAATTGGGCGTTGAGCAGGTTGTCTTAACCCAGCAAGCGCCCCAGGGTGAGTAGCGCCAACAGTAGCAGCCACATGGCGACCAGGCGGCGCGTCAGGCTGGTCAGGCCGTCGATATGCTGCAAATCCAGCATGGATTGTGGACTGCCTAAATCTACGTCTAAGGCACCTGATGCGGCGGCCAACACAACGCCCTGGTGGTCTTGCGGCTGGGTGCTGGCATGGGTACGCCAAGCATCCATTGCACTATCAAAGCTGCCCACAATGGCAAAGCCAATGGCTGTTAACCGCGCTGGTAGCCAATTGAGCCACGCCCAAACCAGCCGACTACACACGGCCAGCGCTGGCAACTGCGCTTGCGCTTGTGCTTGTGGTTGTGCTTGTGCCTGCCAGCGCCAAGCCAAATGGCCGCTAGCGCGGTACAGCACTACCGCTGCTGGCCCCACCCCCAGCAAGCTGCCGACGGTAAACCAAAACAGCACACCAAACACCTGCTGCTGCGCTTGCAGCACGGCATAGACCAAGGTTTGGTGCAGCAAAGTGCCCCAATCCCAGTGGCTATGCGCGTTTGGCTGTGAAAACGCGGGGGGCTGCGGGCAGGGCGCGGGGCGCTGCCAATCGTGCCAAGCCTGCTGGGCGCTGGCCAGGTCATCATTAGCCAAAGCATGGCGTATGCGCCGCAGGTGCAGGCCGCATTGCTGAAAGCCCAAGCACACATACAACACCAACACGCTATAGAGCAGCGCCAAAGGCCAGGCCAGCCACAGCACCAACCAGTACAACAGCATCACCAACACCGTGACTGGTAGCGCCGCCAAACTCCACGCCAGCCATGGGCTGTGATGGCGCTGCGGTGCTTGCAAAATCCAACGCCGCACAGAAACGATCCAAGCGCCAAAACCTTGGCGTGCAGGGTGCTGGGAAGAGAGGGGGCGACCTTGCTCCAGCATCAAGGCCAAGAGGACGGCAAAGAAACTCATGCCCTCATCATAGTCGCCGCTTGTGCTGCCTTTGGGCGAATTTTTTCTGCACTAACGCTTTATTTGCTGCTTGAGGCGTGTTATCTTGCCCCCTCTTTTTTGACTCAGACCAACTGGATTGAACACCATCATGTCTAGCGCTAACGCATCTGCTTCTGTAACTTCGGGTATTAAACGCATCATTCCTTGCTTGGATGTGGCCGCTGGCCGCGTCGTCAAGGGGGTGAATTTCGTCGGCTTGCGCGACGCTGGCGACCCCGTAGAAATCGCCCAGCGCTATTGCGAGCAAGGCGCAGATGAGCTGGCATTTCTAGACATTACCGCCACCACCGACGAGCGTGCCCTGGTGCTGCCCATGGTGCAGGCGGTGGTGCAAAACATTACCGTGCCGCTGACCATGGGCGGCGGCGTGCGCTCTATGGAAGATATTGCCCGCCTGTTTGATGTGGGGGTGAGCAAAGCCAGCATCAACTCCGCAGCCGTGAGCAACCCCGGCCTGATTGATGCCGCAGCCGCAGCCTTTGGCAGCCAGCGCATCATGGTCGCCATTGATGCCAAACGCCGCAGCAGCGAAGACGAGCAGCGCCTAGACGCGCAAGGCCAGCCCGTAGGCCCCGGCTGGGATGTTTATACCCACGGCGGCAATCACAACACCGGGCTGGATGCCGTGCGCTGGGCCAAAGAGCTGGTGCAGCGCGGCGCTGGCGAGGTGCTACTCACCAGCATGGAGCGCGACGGTATGAAAAACGGCTTTGACTTGGGGCTGACCCGCGCTGTAAGCGATGCGGTGGCACCCGTGCCGGTGATTGCTTCGGGCGGGGTGGGTGATTTGCAGCACTTGGTCGATGGGGTGTTGCAAGGCGGTGCTGATGCGGTGCTTGCGGCCAGCATCTTTCACTTTGGCACCTTTACCGTGGGGCAGGCCAAAGCCTTTATGCGCCAGCATGGCATTGCAGTTGCGCTTTGATTGGCGCTTTGAAGCGCTTTCTCCCCGTGGGGCAAGTATCTAGCGGGTACAGATACTGCCCTCTTCTCTAATCTAGGGTTCTCACCACCGCCTATGGCATTGCGCAATAGGCGGTGGTGTGCGTTTTAACCGCTATCAGTAGCTATAAACGCCTTGCTTGGTTTTACGACCCAAGCGGCCAGCGGCCACGTATTCTTTGAGCAGGGGGCTGGGGCGGTATTTGCTGTCGGCAAAATCGCTATAGAGCACTTCCATAATGGCCAAGCACACATCCAGGCCAATCATGTCGGCCAGGGCCAGAGGGCCAATCGGGTGGTTGCAGCCCAGCTTCATGCCTGCGTCGATGTCTTCGGCGGTGGCCAAGCCCTCAGCCAAGACGAAGAAGGCTTCGTTAATCATGGGAATCAGGATGCGGTTGACCACAAAGCCTGAGGCGTTTTTCACCGCAATGGGTGATTTGCCTAGGCGCTCGGCCAGCGCTTTAACGGCAGCTTGGGTTTCATTGGAGGTTTGCAGGCCGCCAATAAGCTCCACCAGCTTCATCATAGGCACGGGGTTGA
This sequence comes from Comamonas sp., assembly GCA_018384835.1. Taxonomy (GTDB): domain Bacteria; phylum Pseudomonadota; class Gammaproteobacteria; order Burkholderiales; family Burkholderiaceae_C; genus Comamonas. The sequence continues at coordinate 1,844 of JAHAYB010000259.1, read as the reverse complement.
AGAAGTGCATACCGATGAACTTATCGGCACGGCTGGTAGCTGCGGCCAGCTTGGTAATCGAGATAGATGAGGTGTTAGAGGCAATGATGACCTCGGGGCCGACTAGGGCATCGACCTGTTTGAGGATTTTTAGCTTCAGGTCGTAGTTCTCGGTGGCCGCTTCAATCACGATATCAGCGGCTTTGAAGTCGTTGTAGTCGGTGGAGATTTTGATGCGCCCCAGGGCTGCGTCTTTGTCAGCTTGGGTGATTTTTTCTTTTTTCAGCAGGCGCTCTAGGCTATTGGCCACGGTGGCTAGGCCGCGCTCCACCGCTTCTTGTGAAATATCGACCATCACCACATCAATACCTGCGGTGGCGCACACCTGGGCAATGCCGTTACCCATGGTGCCTGCACCAATAATGCCTACGGTTGCAATCGTCATCGTGAAACTTCCTTTGTTGTTTCAGGTTACAAAAATAGGGGTAATCCCCTGAAAACTGCCATGGTAGCTAATTTCTGGACTCCCAGCGCCTGCTGACAGCCTTTGCTTGATGGGCGCTGCTTCGGAACAACTGGTTCAGCTACGTTACACTTAAGAAAGTATCTACTTGTACCGATAATTAGTGGTTTACCCGTATTTTTTGGCATAGTATCAGCATTTGCTGATATGTTCTGCATGAGCGGTTTGCAGGCTGCAAAAAACTCCAATAGTGGTGTAGGCAGTTTGTAAGAACGTAAACATGTTCTAACAGGTGGCGGTCCTTTTACCGCTTTTTTTCATTTTTCAACTGAGGTTTTCATGAGTTCAGCTTCTTCCCTTTTTAGCTTGGCTGGGAAAAAAGGTTTGATTTTGGGGGTCGCTAACGACCGTTCGATTGCCTGGGGTTGCACCCAGTTGTTCCGCGCTGAAGGGGCGGATGTGGTTGCCACCTGCTTGAACGAAAAAGCCCGTAAATACGTGCAGCCCCTCACCGACTCGGTTGGTGTTGATTTGGTGAACTGCGATGTAGAGCAGCCCGGCCAACTAGAAGCAGCGGTGGAGCATGCCGTAAAGAAGTTTGGCAAGCTGGATTTTTTAATTCACTCCATTGCCTGGGCACCGCTGGAAGACCTGCATGGCGATGTGGTCGATAGCTCGCGTGAGGGCTTTGCCCGCGCTGTGAACGTCTCTTGCCACAGCTTTGCCGAAGCGGCCAAACTGTGCCGCCCCCACATGGCCGAGGGCGGCGGAGCCATGCTGTCCATGACCTACCTAGGCTCTGGCGAAGTGGTTCCCAACTACGGCGTGATGGGCCCCGTCAAGGCCGCTTTGGAATCCATGGTGCGCTATATGGCCATGGAGTTGGGGCCAGACAATATCCGCGTACACGCTGTCTCGCCCGGCCCGATTTTGACGCGCGCCTCCTCCGGCATTGCCGAGTTTGACCAGATGATGGAAATCAACCGCAATAAAGCGCCACTCAAGCGTCTGGTGACACTGGAAGAAATTGCCCAACTCAGCGCCTTCCTGTGCATGGACGCTGCCAGCGGCATGAGCGGCCAAACCATTTATGTGGACGCTGGCGTTCACGCCATGGACTAAGCCCAGCGCCTAGTTCCACACCCACCCGGCGCGGCTGTGGTGGGTGTTTGCTTATGTTTCAAGTTTTGCGATAGCGATAGGAAAAAATCTAATGAATCAACCTGCTTTGGATAATGATTGGATGGAAAACGTCACTTTTGACGAACTAAGCGTTGGCCAGTCGGCTCGCTTGGTGCGCACGGTGACGCAAGAAGATATTCAGGCATTTGCCGCCGTGTCTGGCGATATCAACCCCGCCCACCTGAACGTGGAGTACGCCAACGCCACCATGTTTGAAGGC
>JAHAYB010000254.1 GCA_018384835.1 Comamonas sp. | reverse complement strand
CCGTGGCTAACCCCATGCGCCTATCGGGCACTCCGGTGCAATACCACAGCGCCCCGCCAGCTTTGGGGCAGCACACCGATGCGGTGCTAGCCGAAATGGGGCTATCGACCCAAGCGATAGCCGCCCTGCGTGAGCAAGGGGTGGTATAGGCCAAGCCAACCAACCAACCAACCAACCAACCAACCAACCAACCAACAGTGAGCCAAGAGCCAGCCACTGTTGGTTTGTTCATAAAAATTCAATAAAAGCAAGAAAAATTTATCGTAACTAGTCGAAAACCATACCCGGCTAGTCATAATTTCAACTTTTTTTGCAATTTGAGACTAGCTAGGGGAAGAGATGCAAGCAAAAACAGGGCTGACTGTAGTTGCCCGTCTGTACTTGGGCTTTGGCCTTATCGTGGCAGTGCTGGTGGTGGTTACGGTGATTGCCATGCTCAAGGTGCAAGCCATCAACAGCGCCTTGCGTGCCAATAGTGAGGAGCATGTGCTCATCCAGCGCCATGCCATCAACTTTCGCGGCTCTGCGCACGACAGAGCCATTGCCATTCGCGATGTGGTGTTGAGCACCACCCCCGAGCGCAAAGATGCCGAAGTTGCCACTATTGCCAAGCTGGCTGATTTTTACGCCCAGTCTGCCGCCCCCCTGCGCTCCTTGGTTGAGCGCCCCGGCGCAGACCCACAACTGGCGCAAATGTACGCCGCCATTGCCCGCATTGAAGCCCAGGCGGTTGCCACCACGCAAGACATCATTAAAAAATCTCAAGCACAGGATATTGCGGCGGAAACCCTGCTGTGGGAGCAGGCCAAGCCCCTCTACACCCAATGGCTGGCGGCCATCAATGTATTGATTGATTTTGAAGAGGCACGCATCCAAGCCGAAAACGCCACGGCTTTGCAAGAGTCGGGCAGCTTTTTAAGCGTCATGCTGGCTGCCTTGGCTGTGGCTTTGGTACTGGCCGCCGCCATTGCCTGGCAGGTTAGCCGCAGCATTGTGCGCCAGCTCGGTGCCGAGCCACAGGCGCTAGCGCAAGTGGCGCAAGCGGTAGCACAAGGGGATTTGCGCACAACCAGCTTCTCTCGCAGCGCCCCCCAAGGCAGCGTCTTAGCCAGCTTGTTTGCCATGCAGCACAGCCTGGCCTCGGTAGTGAACCAAGTGCGCCAAGCCAGCAATGCCGTCACCAGCGGAGCATCGGAAATTACCAGCGGCAACACCGGCTTGCTAGAGCGCACCGAAGCCCAGGCCGCCCATTTGGAGCAAACCTCCACCTCTATGGAGCAGATGACTGGCATTGTTCACCACACGGCTAGCTCTGCGCGTCAGGCATCCTCGCTGGCCACCTCTGCCAGCCAAGCAGCACACAAGGGCGGTGAGGCGGTGGAGCAAGTGCAGCGCACCATGCAGGCGATGACCTCCAGCTCCCAAAAAATGGCCGACATCATTGGCGTGATTGACTCTATTGCGTTTCAAACCAACATCTTGGCCTTAAACGCTGCTGTAGAAGCTGCCCGCGCCGGCGAGCAAGGCCGAGGCTTTGCCGTCGTCGCCTCTGAGGTACGCGCCCTAGCGCAGCGCAGCGCCGATGCCGCCCACGAAATTAAAGACTTGATTGATGCCAGCGTCAGCAAAGTCAACGAGGGCGAGCAACTGGTGGGCAACGCCAGCCAAACCATGACCGATATCGTCACCCAAGCGCAGCGCGTGGCCAGCTTGATTGCAGAAATCAGCGCCTCTACCGTTGAGCAGTCCGATGGTATTGACCTGGTCAACACCGCCATTGGCCAGCTAGACCAAACCACCCAGCAAAATGCCGCCATGGTGGAAGAAAGCGCCGCCGCTGCACAAACCTTGCAGCAGCAGGCCCAGCTTTTGGCGCAGGCGGTGAGTGTGTTTCGCCTCAATGCTGGCAGTGAGCTGCTCTCCCAGCCTCAGCCTGCGCCCCAGCTAGAACCTCAGCTTCAACTGCAATAGGCTAGTAGG
>JAHAYB010000238.1 GCA_018384835.1 Comamonas sp. | reverse complement strand
GTGTTGGCGATGTACCACGACCAAGGGTTGATCCCGATCAAGTATTTAGGTGTTGAAGAGGGGGTTAACGTGACCTTGGGCTTGCCTCTGGTGCGCACCAGCCCTGACCATGGCACGGCTTTTGATATTGCCGGCAAGGGCTTGGCTGACCCCAGCAGCCTGGTGCAAGCGCTTTACATGGCGCGGCGCTTGAGTGCTGGGCAGGCTGGTGGTGCGGTTTTTGCGGTTTGATCACCATGTTTGCCCTGGATCAGGGCTTTTGCTCTGCCCCTGCACGGACAATGTGGTTTTTTAGTCCCCAATCGCACCCGTGAAGCGCTTGGGCAATGCTCTGGCATTTGGGCGCAGGGTGTGGCTCCGCTACAATTTCGCGGTTATTTCCAAATCTAACGATATTTAATCGAGGATCCTCATGAGTGAAACTCCTATCGACCCCAGCAAGCGGACGTGGATTGTCACGTCAGCCTGTGCTGGCGCGGTGGGCGGTGTGGCAGCCGCCGTCCCTTTTGTAAGCACCTTTCAGCCTTCTGAGAAAGCCAAGGCTGCTGGCGCTGCGGTAGAGGTCGATATCTCTACCTTGCAGCCTGGTGAAAAAGTCACCGTTGAGTGGCGCGGCAAGCCAGTGTGGATAGTGCGCCGCACGGAGCAACAGCTCAAAGACCTAGAGGCGCTCGATCCACAAGTGGCCGACCCAGATTCTGTGCGCACTGCCGTTCCCACCCCCGCATACGCCAAAAACAAGCACCGCTCCATCAAAGACGAATACTTGGTGGTGGTGGGCATTTGCACCCACTTGGGCTGCTCGCCCGTGGATAAGTTCAATACCGGTGCGCAGCCCTCGCTGCCCGATGATTGGAAGGGCGGCTTCTTCTGCCCCTGCCACGGCTCCACCTTCGATATGGCCGGCCGTGTGTTCAAGAACAAGCCCGCTCCAGACAATCTGGAAGTGCCCCCCCATGTTTACCTGTCTGACACCAGCTTGCTCATCGGTGAAGACAAGGCCTAAAGGAAGACACGATGGCTCACGAATTCAAGGATATTGACCCCAATGCACCCACCGGTGCCAAGGTGGTGAATTGGTTTGAGAACCGCTTCCCGACGGCGTTCTCAGCTTACAAGGTACACATGTCGGAGTACTACGCTCCGAAGAACTTCAACTTTTGGTACATCTTCGGCTCGCTGGCGCTGCTGGTGCTGGTGATTCAAATTGTCACTGGCATTTTCCTGGTGATGCACTACAAGCCCGACGCTGAAAAAGCCTTTGCCTCAGTGGAATACATCATGCGTGATGTGCCCTGGGGATGGCTGATTCGCTACCTACACTCCACCGGCGCATCGGCCTTCTTTGTGGTGGTGTATTTGCACATGTTCCGGGGCTTGATTTACGGCTCCTACCGCAAACCGCGTGAACTGGTGTGGATTTTTGGTTGCGCAATTTTCCTGGCGCTGATGGCTGAAGCCTTCATGGGCTATCTGCTGCCCTGGGGTCAGATGTCCTACTGGGGCGCACAGGTGATTGTGAACCTGTTTGCCGCTGTGCCCGTGATTGGCCCTGACCTGGCTCTTCTTATTCGTGGTGACTACGTGGTGGGCGATGCAACGCTCAACCGCTTCTTCAGCTTCCACGTAATTGCTGTGCCTTTGGTGCTGATTGGCCTGATTGTTGCCCACTTGCTGGCGCTGCACGACGTAGGCTCCAACAACCCCGATGGCGTGGAAATCAAAGCCCCCGGCGCTCCTAAGGATGCCAAGGGCAACCCTCTGGATGGCGTGCCCTTCCCCCCCTACTACACCGTGCACGACAGTTTTGGCGTGGCAGTGTTGCTGTTCCTGTTCTCGGCGGTGGTGTTCTTTGCCCCTGAGTTTGGCGGCTACTTCCTAGAGTTCAACAACTTCATCCCCGCTGACCCGCTGAAAACGCCTAACCACATCGCTCCCGTGTGGTACTTCACGCCCTTCTACTCCATGCTGCGCGCTATTACCGCTGAAATGATGTACGCGCTGATGGCCTGCGTGGTACTGGCAATGGGTTTTGCCGCTTTCAAGAGCAAGCTGCCCGGCCTGTTCAAGCTGGTAGCCGTGGGTGCTGGTATTGTTGCCATTGCCCTGATGAGCGTGATTGATGCCAAGTTCTGGGGGGTGGTGGTGATGGGTGGCGCAGTGGTAATTTTGTTTGCCCTACCCTGGCTGGACTTCTGCGAGGTCAAATCCATCCGCTACCGTCCCGGCTGGCACAAGTGGCTGTATGCCGTGTTTGTAGTGAACTTTGTCATCCTGGGCTATCTGGGCGTGCTGCCCCCCTTCCCCGTGGGTGAAAAAGTCTCTCAAATTGGTACTTTGCTGTACTTTGGATTCTTCCTGCTCATGCCCTGGTGGAGCCAAATTGGTGCAACCAAGCCCGTGCCCGAGCGCGTGACTTTCAAGCCCCACTAATACGAGTCAGGAGAAAACGATCATGAAAAAACTGTTTCTTACCTTGCTCACAGCTTTGGGCGTAGCCGCTGGTGCGGGTTTGGGTACGGCCCAAGCCTCTGATGGGGGCTTCCCCATGGACAAAGCGCCCATCAATGTGCGCGACCAAGCATCGCTGCAAAACGGTGCCAAGCTGTTTGTTAACTACTGCTTGAGCTGCCACTCTGCGGCCTTCATGCGCTTTAACCGCTTGCAGGATATTGGCCTGTCTGAGCAGGAAATCAAAAGCAATCTGCTGTTTACCACCGACAAGGTGGGCGAGACCATGATTTCCGCCATCAACCCCAAAGAGGCCAAAGTCTGGTTTGGTGCCAACCCGCCAGATCTGACCGTGATTGCCCGCTCTAGCGCTGGCAATGGCGGCTCAGGCGCAAACTACTTGTACACCTTCCTGCGCACCTTCTACGTGGACGATACCCGTGGCACGGGCTGGAACAACCTGGCCTTTCCCTCGGTAGGGATGCCCCATGCCCTGTGGGAGCTGCAAGGCCAGCGCCGCGCCATCTTTGAGGAAGGTGCTTTCAAAGGCTGGGAGCAAATCACCCCCGGTACTTTAAGCCCTGAAAAGTACGACGAGGCCGTGGGCGACCTGGTTAACTACCTGCAATGGATGGGCGAGCCTGCCCAAGTCTCGCGCACCAATATTGGTTTGGGCGTGCTGATTTTCCTGGGCATCTTCATCCTGATTGCCTGGAAGCTCAATGCCGCCTTCTGGAAAGATGTGAAGTAAGCCTTCTTCGTCTTGCCAACCGCCTGCCTGCACACCCCTTTGTGTGCGAGCAGGCGGTTTTTGTGTTAAACCTTTGCAGTTTTTGGGCGCTATGCAAGCAGCGCCCAGCTGCTTTTTGAATTACAGGAGTTTTTGCCATGATGGTGCTTTACTCTGGCACGACCAGCCCCTATTCCCACCGCTGCCGCTTTGTGCTGTTTGAAAAAGGCATGGACTTTGAAATTCGCGATGTTGACCTGTTCAGCAAGCCCGAAGAAATCATGGCCATGAACCCCTATGGGCAGGTTCCCATTTTGGTGGAGCGTGACTTGATTTTGTACGAGTCCAACATCATCAACGAATACATTGATGAGCGCTTTCCCCACCCGCAACTGATGCCTGGCGACCCAGTGGACCGCGCCCGTGTGCGCTTGTTCTTGCTCAATTTTGAAAAAGAGCTGTTCACCCACGTCAACACCCTGGAAGCCCAAACCGGCAAAAAAGGGCAAGACAAGAACCTAGAGAAGGCGCGTACCCACATCCGAGAACGCCTTACCCAACTCGCTCCTGTATTCCTAAAAAACAAATACATGCTGGGCGAGAACTTCTCTATGCTGGATGTGGCCATTGCCCCGCTGCTGTGGCGCTTGGACTATTACGGCATTGAGCTATCGAAAAACGCCGCGCCCTTGCTCAAGTATGCCGAGCGCATCTTCTCGCGCCCAGCGTATATCGAAGCGCTCACCCCCTCTGAAAAAGTCATGCGCAAGTAAGCCTGCGTGCGCCCCTAGCTGTCGCCGGCATCTCTTGCCTTGAGTGGCTAGGCTGGGGCGCTCTACTTCTCCCCCTATCCGCCATCGCTTCTTGTTTTGTTATAGGTAACTTGCCAATGAATGAGCACTCCTGCACTTCGCCCCGCCCCTATTTACTGCGTGCTTGGCATGAATGGTGTACCGACAATGGCCTGACCCCACAACTGGTAGTACTGGTAGATAACACGGTGCAAGTGCCCCCTACTTTTGTGCAAGACGGGCATATTGTGCTGAACGTCAGCTACGACGCGACCAGCGACTTGCAGATGGGCAACGAGTACATCAGCTTCAAAGCCCGTTTTGGCGGCAAGCCGCATGACATCTTGCTACCCGTTGGCAGAGTGCTAGCTCTGTTTGCCCGCGAAACCAATCAAGGCATGTCTTTTGAGCCGGAAGAGCCTAGCGCCTCTGCGCCCAGCCAACCCTCTTCTACCGCCCCCAAGGCGCAGCCAGGCCATAAGCGCCCTGCACCTGTCGTGCAGCTCATGCCCCATAAGCACCCGTCTGATGCCGATGCACTAGATGAGGATGAAGAAGATGCTCAAGCACAGACCGACCCCAAGCACGCGCCTGACGAGAATGGCGACGACACCCCTCCTGCCAGCACTAAGCGCCGCCCAGCCCTCAAACGCATCAAATAAATAGACGTATCCAGCAACCCGCCAGATACCGCCAAAATCCTGCTAGAATGCCCGATTGCCTGGTATAGGAGAGGTGGCAGAGTGGTCGAATGTACCTGACTCGAAATCAGGCGTAGGTGCAAACCTACCGTGGGTTCGAATCCCACCCTCTCCGCCAATATGAAAAAGCAAAAAGCCCTTGTAAGTCAACCGCTTACAAGGGCTATTTTTTTGGGATGGTAGCAACATTGGTAGCGCTGTATATTGTCCCTCCCCGCCAAATAAAAACCCTGTAAGCTTTTTAGACTTACAGGGTTTTTAACTTACTTGCGCCGCCCGCGCAGCCACTCCAGCGTCATCATCAGGGCGGTGGTGAAGATGGTCAGCAAGGTGGCCACCGCCGCAATCACTGGCGAGATATTTTCACGAATACCGGTAAACATCTGGCGCGGCAGCGTGATTTGTTCGGGGCCTGCTAAAAAGAGCGTGACCACCACTTCGTCAAACGAGGCGGCAAAGGCAAACAGCGCACCAGAAATCACGCCAGGTGCAATGACCGGCAGAGTGACTTTGAAGAAAGTCTCTACCGGGCTGGCTCCCAGGCTGAGGCTGGCTTTAACCAGGTTGTGATTGAAGTTCTGCAAACTGGCCAGCACCGTAGTTACTACAAAGGGCGCACCCAGCGCAGCGTGTACCAGCACCAGACCCAGATAGGTTTCCGACAGCCCTAGGCGGGCAAACACCAAGTAGGTACTGACGGCCACTACCACAATCGGCACCACCATGGGCGAAATCAGCAGCGCACTCAGCAGCCCCTTGCCCACAAAACGCCCCCGCGCCAGTCCCATGGCGGCCAGCGTGCCCAGGCTGGTGGCCAGCAGAGTCGCCAGAGGGGCAACGATAAAGCTGTTGCGTGTGGCACGCGCCCATTCGGGGGAGGAAAACAGCTCCCGATACCATTGCAGCGACCAGCCCGGCAAAGGGTAAGAGAGGAAGGAGCCGCTAGAAAACGACAGCGGCACAATCACAAACACCGGCAGCAGCAGGAACAGCAGCACCGCAATGCTAAAGCCGCGCAGCCCCAGCCAGCCGAGCTTGTCGGCCAGGCGGTAGTGGGCAGGGAAGATAGACGTTTTCATCATGTGTTACCCCATGCTCAGTTCAGCCTTGCCGAATTTGCGATAAACGGCGTACAGCGCCAAAGTCGTGACCAGCAGTACCGAGCCGAGTGCGGCGGCCATGCCCCAGTTCACTTCCACGTTGGTGTATTGCGCCACGTAGTAGCTCAGCATCTGGTCGCTGGCACCGCCCAGCAGCGCGGGGGTAACGTAGTAGCCAATTGAGGTAATAAACACCAGCAGCCCACCAGCGGCAATGCCCGGATAGGTTTGCGGCACATACACCTTGAAGAAGGCGGCCAGCGGGCGGCTGCCCAGCGACACGGCAGCACGCAGGTAGTTGGGTGGCACCGACTTCATCACGCTGTACAGCGGCAAAATCAAAAATGGCAGCAGGATATGCACCATGGCAATAATCACCCCCAGGCGGTTAAACAGCAGGGGGATGGGGGCATCACTCAGCCCCGTGCCCATTAAAAAGCGGTTGACTAGGCCATTGTTTTGCAGCAGCACAATCCAAGCGGCAATACGCACCAGCACCGAAGTCCAGAACGGTACCAGCACCAAAATCATCAGCAGATTGGCGCGGCGCTCGGGCAGGATACTGAGCCAATAGGCCAGTGGGTAGCCCACCAAAATAGCAGCCAGGGTGACGATGGCGCTCATCTCAAAAGTGCGCCACAAAATGGTGCGAAAGGCGGCCGCCTCTTCTGGCACCTGGCTGATGCTGCCATCGGCATTGCGTTGCAAGTCGATAGAGGCCAGCAGGTAATCTGGTGTCCAGCGAGCGGAGTTTTTAGCAATGGCTTGCCAATAGGTCAGCTCTTGCCAGCGCTCATCGAGTGCTAGCAGCTCGGTGCGCACCTGGGCGGCATTCAGGCTGGCATCCAGGGGCATGGCGCGGTAAGTACTCATGATGAGCGAGCGAGCGCCACTGGCCTCGCTATTGAGGCGGCGTGCCAGCGCACCGGCTTCTGCCGTCTCGGGGATGGCCGTTAGGTCACGCGCCAAGGCGGCAAAAGC
>JAHAYB010000217.1 GCA_018384835.1 Comamonas sp. | reverse complement strand
CGCCGCGCACGCTACGCCCAGGCGGCCGTGGCCACGGGGCAGCGTTTTCATATCGCGCAGGTGGCACCCGCCTATATGCAGCTGTTTGAACGCGCCATAGCCCAGCGGCGCGGGCGGGTGGGGGGTGGGACGCAAATGAAGGGTTGAAACTCTACGAAAACCATACACACACCACCTGCCTGCGCAGGATGCAGATCACGCAGCGCAGGCAGGGGTGGGGCAAGGAAGTTTTTAGAGAATCAGCCAGTCGTTGCCCCAAGCAGCATTGAGGACGCCGATTTGCTCGGCAACGGTCTGCTTTTCAAAGACTTGGCTCACCAAGCCAGCATCCATGTTGCCCAATGAGCCAGCCCAAACAGAAGAGAAGTTCTCTAGATCACCCACTTGGTAAGACAATTCTGTACTACCTGAAAGGGAAAAAGAAATATCTGGAGTCGCTGTGGCTGTCCATTGCGAAAAGTCTAACTTATCGCCTTTTGAAAAGTTGATGAAGTTGGCAAATTTACTACCTGATTCAAAAGCGAAGTTATAGACAAAATTTCCATCGGATGCATTGTTCATAGAAAGATCATTGACATCAATGGAAATGAATCCACCCAAATCATTTTTAGCGGCACCTACGACACCCTGCAAATGCTTGATGACATTCTGTCCTTCGGGGACAGTAGCGCGAATGATTGGGTTTGCCGCCAAAACAATCGCAATATTACTATCCTTGTCAAAACCAGCATTAATAACATTTTGCAATCGCGTTGCAATAACATTTTTCATAACTGAACTCAAACCAACGCCAGAATTATCCAAGAATGAATCAATAAGATTCAATCCGTTGTAATCCTGAGATGGTGGTGCGGCGTCAATTTTGAACTTAATTGCGGTGCCTTCTGCTGTGTTCTCCGTATAAAAACTGCCGTGGTTGTAGGTTCCATCCAACTTGATGTTGGTATCGTATTGACCATCTCCATCTGTATCAATGTCCAAGATGGCAGACCCCCATGTAACCTGCATCTGGCTTGGATTGAAGAATGCATTCTGAAGCAGCAAAGTGTCTGAAGTGGTGAATCCAATTACAGTGTCGCCATTCAGTTGCTGTGCTGTGCCCTGAATATTGTCTGTATTGCCCGAAGATATATCATAGATATCTGCAGCAGTACTGCCGACAAATGTGTTATTTCCAGAGCCGCCAATGAACTTTGTGGCCGTAATTGGCGACGCCGGCATATAAATGCCAGTGGAAGGATCTGGGCTGGTAACTTCAACCAGCGCACCATCTACTGCCGAAGAATAATTGCTCCTGAAGTTGGAGATAAAAATCCCGCTGTCGAGTGAACTATCCCCCGTATCTGCAACGCCAAGTCGCACATCGTAAACGCCATCCATGGCTACGGGAATACTGATCGTGATACGTGGGCTGATGCCATCGTACTCGATGCTATAAGGGGATGTGCCTTCATAACTGTATTGGTTATCAAACAGGCTGCCGCTGGCAATATTATTGCCAACGATACTCAGTGGCTTGAGTGGATCGCCATCGAAAAGTGCGTAGTTCACACCATTTACGGAAATCGCCGCAATATCTACAAATGAAGAGTCCACCCACTCCGGGTACTCATCCGACCCAAAAATAACATCAAAAGAAACGGATTTTATGGTTGGATTGGTAACATTGAAAGAAAACTCAAGAATAGAGGCGTCGTTTGTATTTCCTGCTCCAGAGAAAGCCTGGTGTGCTATATCGTCAAACATGGCATCACCAGGGGTGTAGTTGCCCACGGTGTAGCTGCTAGAAGTATTTTGCAATGCAGGTGACCCATCGCCGCTGGTCAGCAGAATACCAGGGCTGTTCATGTAAACGCCGGGCCCGAAATTGATGGAATCAAAAAATGATACTGCACCTTCAGCGCCAATATAATTCACACTACCCAAGGATAAGCCGTAGGTGTTGCCAGTGATCTGCTTAAGCAAATCAACGGGGGTGTTGAGGATGCTGGAGTAGAGGGTGAAAACACCGTCTTCTTCTGGAGGAATGTATCCGTTGTAATCGTACCAACTGGTCCAATATGCCTCAGGAGAGATATCCAGCTTCACGTTTTGATCGGATACTGTCACATAGGTGGAAGCCACACCCGGAAGCACTCCTCCAGAGAACTCAACCATATACGTGCCAACAGGTACTGCCAGCTGATAGCCACCAGAACCCCAGGTTTGCGTCTCCAAACCAAGCGCTGGAATACTGACGATCACATTACCCCAGCCCTCACCAGGGGTGTAAAAATCGTTGCCATTTTCATCTTGGAATACCACGCCACTCAAGAAAATTTCATTGCCTGAGGCGGCAAAATTCTGAGTGACCATGGAAGCTTGGTAATTTCCTGTGGTTGTTGAAAAATATCCGGTTTTTTGTCCAATACCAAGTTCATGATAATCTTCTTCAAGAATATTGACGCGGTGCCCTGCACTTTTAAAAAGACCCTCGTGGTGATCTTCAATATATTCCGTAAGATCGGTAGGCAAGCTTCCTGTGGTTCCTTGCCAAGCGATGTTTTCACCAGAAGTCCAATAATAATATGGATTAAAGTAATACCCCGCATCAGTCATGCGTTCGGCGGGCGTGGAGTTATTCGCTCCGGTATGCGAGAAAACATCGTTGTCCAGCATCCATTGACTGAGTGTACGCGCTGAGGTAATAAGCAGCGAATTCATGGAAAGCGGCTGTTTGGCATCATAAGAAATGGTTCCCGCTGCCAAATTCTGATTCAGATCAATGCCGTAGCGCACAGCCTCCGCCCATGGATCTTGACGCGCACGGTTGACCAATTCCAGCATGTACTGTTCATAGTCGGTAGGTTCGGGGTAAGTCACTGCCAAGACCCCCTCTGACAGCAGAGCACCTGCAACGGTTGTTTGTGGCTGCGCAACCCAACCATCGGGGGCACTGGTGGCATACAGGACGCCTTGGGACACATGCAGTTCTCTGGAAGAGACCGCGCTTGTATTTGCATGTACAGACATATAAACCCCAAAAATATTAATTAAAGCGAGGAAGATGTCTGAAAAACTCAGACCTACCAGCGGCCACGCAACCCGCAAACGTAGGATAGCGAAATCTCTGCCTTAAGCAAAGAGAAAATGCATGCGCTTAAAGCAACCGCTGAATCAAGCAAGTGCCGTATGCGTCCCCGCCAGTTGCGCCAGTTTTTGCAGACGGTGCAGCTGGTGGGTAGAGAGCATTTGTGCATAGGCAATGGCCAGACTGCCTGTGCGCAGCAAGGCATGCAGTGCGTCAGAACTCAACTGCTGCAATGCTTCTTCGTTGATGCGCTGCAAACCGCTGATGGGAAGACCTTGCACATCGTGCAGATGCCAGGGCATCAAAAGCCGATGCTGTACCAAGGCGTCCACCGCCAGTTGCGTAAAGTGCTGGTGCCGGATTTGTGCTTGCAACGTCTTCACCACATCTTGGATGCGTGGATTGACCTGCTGCGTGGCATCAAAGAATGGCTCCTGTCCATCGCCACCACTTGCTTGAAGCCAAGGGCTGGACGTATCCACGCACAGCACATATTGCTCAGGCTGCGCAGGCACGGGCAACAACCGAAAAGGATGGTTGCGCACAAAGACAGGCACATAAGAGGTTTGCCATTGCCAGTGTTGATCCAGGCAATGGTTCTGCCCCATCGCCAGACCCGTGAGCAGGCACAAGCTGAATTTGCCTTGGGGATTGGGGGCAAAAACCACAGGCAGGTCTACTGCTGCAGGCGCAACTTCAGGGGCACTCAGCGGCACCAGATGCAGCTGCGCGGCATGGCGGTAGTCGGTATAAGGCTGCCAAGTTTTATCGGCAAAAAACTCAGCCGATAAGGGCTGGTAGGAAGGGGGCGAAAGCTGCAATTGAGACATAGTGATGGCTCGGGGCTTGGACACCCCTACCGCTTACAGACCGTAGAAGCCGCCAAGGATGTTGTCAAACAATGCAAAGTCGTCGCCGTAGGCCTAGGCCTGTGCCATGCCAGCAACGCTTATGCCGATGACATTGGCGATCTCGGCATCGCTCATGAAGGGAGGTGCTGCGGGTGTGCTCAAAGCGTTGAGCAT
>JAHAYB010000211.1 GCA_018384835.1 Comamonas sp. | reverse complement strand
TGCTCTCGGCCGACCTGCGCCAGGAACTGCGCAGCCCTTCGGTTTCCATGGGGTTTGCGGAAGTCCTATTTTTCTAAAAACACCCCATATGCACCTAAATTTTTATGTAAAAAACCCGCCACCCGTCCCCAGGCAGCGGCTCTATCCAACCAGCAAAAAACCTTACTGATAGCGCTTTTCCAGCTCGTCCCAGAAGGGCTTGTTCACCAACCGCTGGCGTTCAGCAAAGGGCGCAACCAGATTCGGATCTTCCTGCACATGCCCCTCGGCTTTGAGTACGCCCAGGGCGCGTTGCATGCCAACGACTGCACCTTGCAGGGCGGCATTGGCATAAAGCACAATGCTGTAACCCATAGTGGCTAATTCAGCGGTATTGGTAATGGGGGTTTTACCGCCAATCACCATATTCATGAGCTGAGGCGTTTTTAGGCGCTGGGGCAGGGCGGCAATATGCTCGGGACTGGTCACGGCTTCTACAAAGAGCATATCGGCACCGGCATCGGCGTATTGTTGAGCGCGTTCAATTGCTGCATCAAACCCGTGGATGGCGGCGGCATCGGTACGCGCCATGATAATAGTGTCGCTATTACGGCGAGCATCGCAGGCGGCTTTGATTTTGCCAATCATTTCGCTGGCCTCAATGACCTCTTTGCCGTTAAAGTGGCCGCAGCGTTTGGGCGAAACTTGATCTTCCAGTTGAATACAGTCCGCACCGGCACGCTCTAAAGTGCGAACGGCATGATAGGTATTCACGGCATTACCAAAGCCAGTATCAGAATCAACGATTAAGGGCACTTCTACCGCGTCACGAATACGGGCGGTGTGGTCGGCAATATCGGTTAATCCCATAAAGCCTTGGTCGGGCATTCCAAACCACATATTGGTGACACCTGCGCCGGTGACGTAAATGGCTTCAAAACCCATATCGGCCACCAAACGAGCAGACATGGCATTAAAAGCGCCAGGCACAATGATGCCGCGACGGGCTTCAATCAGGGCGCGTAGTTGTTTTTGGGTGGTAGTCATACCGTTCCTTTATAGAAAGTCTTTGAAAAAGAAGGGGTACGGCGTTGATTCCGTACCCCAGCATGGTCAGTTAGAAGGCGTGAACACGCTTTCCGTGCTTATTTCGTGCTTATTTGCGCTCGTCGATGGGCACGAATTTCAAATCATCGGGGCCGGTGTAGTTGGCGCTGGGGCGGATGATTTTGTTATCTACGCGCTGCTCAATGATGTGCGCTGCCCAGCCGCTGGTACGGGCAATGACGAACAAAGGCGTAAACATGGCGGTCGGCACGCCCATCATGTGGTAGCTCACGGCGCTGAACCAGTCCAAGTTGGGGAACATTTTTTTGACTTCCCACATGACCGATTCCAGGCGCTCGGCGATGTCGTACATCTTGGTCGAACCGGCTTCGTCCGAGAGCTTTTTGGCCACGCCTTTGATAACCACGTTGCGCGGGTCGCTGATGGTGTAAACGGGGTGACCAAAGCCGATAACGACTTCTTTTTTCTCCACACGGGCGCGGATGTCGGCCTCGGCTTCGTCGGGGTTGTCGTAGCGCTGTTGGATTTCAAAGGCCACTTCGTTGGCGCCGCCGTGTTTGGGGCCACGCAGAGCGCCAATCGCGCCGGTGATCGCCGAATACATATCGCTGCCCGTGCCAGCAATCACGCGGGAGGTGAAGGTGGAGGCGTTGAATTCGTGCTCGGCGTACAGGTTCAGCGAGATGTTCATGGCATCTACCCAGCTTTGCGAAGGCGCTTGGCCGTGCAGCAGGTGCAGGAAGTGGCCGCCGATGGTGTCGTCGTCGGTTTCCACTTCGATGCGCTTACCGTTGTGGCTGAAGTGGTACCAGTACAGCAGCATGGAACCCAGGCTGGCCATCAGGCGGTCGGCAATGTCACGCGCACCGGCCATGTTGTGGTCGTCTTTTTCAGGCAGGGTGCAGCCCAGTACGGATACGCCGGTGCGCATCACGTCCATCGGGTGGCTGGCGGCGGGCAGTTGCTCCAGCGCGGCTTTCACGCTGGCGGGCAGGCCGCGCAGGGCTTTGAGCTTTTCTTTGTAGCCTTTGAGTTCAGCGCGGGTGGGCAGCTTGCCGTGTACCAGCAGGTGGGCGACTTCTTCAAATTCGCACTGGTCAGCCAGTTCCAGAATGTCGTAGCCACGGTAGTGCAGGTCGTTACCGGTTTTGCCGACGGTACACAGGGCGGTGTTACCAGCGGCAACGCCAGACAGCGCCACAGATTTTTTGGGCTTGAAGGTGGGGGCGGCTTGTTCAGTCGTCATGGGTTTGCTCCTTGCAATGAAAAAACAGGGGGATAGAAAAAAATCAGTTGCTTAGTTCGTCAGTTATCCAAGGTGGCGGCGGGCACACGCACCCAGCCTTCCATCAGGATGCGAGCGCTGCGGCTCATCACAGCTTTGGTGACTTGCCATTGGCCATCGACCTGCTTGGCTTCAGCGCCAACGCGCAGCGTGCCGGATGGATGGCCAAAGCGCACCGCCTCACGTTCGCCACCGCCAGCAGCCAAGTTCACCAGCGTGCCGGGGATGGCCGCTGCCGTGCCAATTGCCACGGCGCAAGTGCCCATCATGGCGTGGTGCAGCTTGCCCATGGACAGGGCGCGTACCAGCAAATCCACATCTGCCGCATCAATCGCTTTGCCGCTGGAGGCGGTGTAGCTCTTGGGCGGGCTGACGAAGGCAATCTTGGGCGTGTGTTGGCGCTTGAGGGCCTCTTCGGGCGTTTTGATCAGGCCCATGCGCAGGGCACCGGCGACGCGGATTTTTTCAAAGCGTTCCAGTTGCGCCGGGTCGTTGTTGATGTCTTCGCGCAGTTCGGTGCCTTGGTAGCCGATGTCCGCAGCGTTCACAAACACGGTAGGAATGCCCGCGCTAATCATGGTGGCGGGAAAGCTCCCTACGCCCGGAACGTCCAGCGTATCCACCAAGTTGCCAGTGGGGAACATCGCGCCGCCGTCGTCGCCATCGTCGGAGGGGTCCATAAATTCCAGCACGATTTCGGCGGCGGGGAAGGTTACGCCGTCCAGTTCAAAATCGCCGGTTTCTTGCACTTGGCCGTTGGTGATCGGCACGTGGGCAATGATGGTCTTTTGAATGTTTGCTTGCCAGATACGCACAACGCAAGTGCCATTGTCGGGAATGCGGCTAGGGTCAACCAAACCGGCGTGGATGGCAAACGCCCCCGCAGCGGTCGAGAGGTTGCCGCAGTTGCCGCTCCAATCCACAAAGTCGGTATCAATTGACACCTGGCCGTAGAGGTAGTCCACGTCGTGTTCGGGGCGGCTGCTTTTGCTCAGAATCACGCATTTGCTGGTGCTGGATGTTGCGCCGCCCATGCCGTCGATATGGGCGCTGTACGGGTCGGGGCTGCCAATCACGCGCTGAAACAGTTTGTCGCGGGCGCGTCCGGGCACTTGGCAGCTTTCGGGCAGGTCAGCCAGGCGGAAGAACACGCCCTTGCTGGTGCCGCCACGGATATAGGTGGCGGGAATGCGTACTTGTTGCTTCATGGGCTTATGCCTTTCCTGCCAAAAAGTCTTGGGCAAAGCGTTGCAGCACGCCGCCGGCTTCGTAGATGGAAACCTCTTCCGCCGTATCCAGGCGGCAAGTCATGGGCACACGCAGCACCTCGCCGTTTTTGCGCTCTACCACCAAGGTGAGGTCGGTGCGTGGAGCCAGGTCGCCCTCCACCGCGTAGATTTCTGTGCCGTCCAGTTGCAAGGTGTTGCGGTTGGTGCCGGGTTTGAATTCCAGCGGCAACACGCCCATGCCAATCAGGTTGGTGCGGTGGATGCGTTCAAAACCTTCAGCGGCAATGGCTTCCACCCCGGCCAGGCGCACACCTTTGGCCGCCCAGTCGCGGCTGGAACCCTGGCCGTAGTCAGCACCGGCCACGATGATCAGCGGCTGGCGGCGGTTCATATAGGTTTCGATGGCTTCCCACATGCGCATGACTTGGCCTTCTGGCTCTACACGCGCTAGCGAACCTTGCTTGGTGCTGCCGTCGGGGTTTTTCACCATTTCGTTGAACAGCTTGGGGTTGGCAAAGGTGGCGCGCATGGCCGTCAAGTGGTCGCCTCGGTGGGTGGCGTAGGAGTTGAAGTCCTCTTCGGGCAGGCCCATTTTGTCCAGGTATTCACCCGCAGCGCTATCGAGCAAGATGGCGTTAGAGGGCGAGAGGTGGTCGGTGGTGATGTTGTCGGGCAGCACAGCCAGGGGGCGCATTCCTTTGAGGGTGCGCGGGAAGGCGGCCAGTGCGCCCACGCCTTCGGTGTCCCAGTAGGGCGGGCGGCGGATGTAGGTGGAGGTGGGGCGCCAGTCGTACAGCGGCGAGGTTTTCTCGCCCTTGCTGCGGTGGATGCTGAACATTGGCTCGTACACCGCTTGGAACTGCTCAGGCTTGACGCTGGCGGCAACGATGGCATCAATCTCTTCGTCGCTAGGCCACAGGTCTTGCAGGGTGATGGGATTGCCCTGGGCATCTACGCCTAGCGGGTCTTGCTCAATATCCAGGCGCATGGTTCCGGCCAAAGCGTAGGCCACCACCAGCGGGGGCGAGGCCAAAAACGCTTGCTTGGCGTAGGGGTGGATACGCCCGTCAAAGTTGCGGTTGCCCGAGAGCACGGCGGTGGCGTACAAGTCGCGGTCGATAATTTCTTGCTGAATTTTGGGGTCGAGTGCGCCGCTCATGCCGTTGCAGGTGGTGCAGGCATAGGCAACGATGCCAAAGCCCAGCTTTTCCAGCTCAGGCAGCAGGCCGCTGTCTTCCAGATACAGCTTGGCTACTTTAGAGCCAGGGGCGAACGAGGTTTTCACCCAAGGCTTGCGCACCAGCCCCAAGGCGTTGGCTTTTTTCGCAACCAAACCAGCGGCGACTACGTTGCGCGGGTTGCTGGTGTTGGTGCAGCTAGTGATGGCGGCAATGATGACCGCGCCGTCGGGCATCAAGCCCTGGGCTTCTTCGGCCTTGCCCGATTGCAGCTTGGCCGCATCGGCAATCCCGCGCTGCGCCAAGTCGGCGGTAGAGACGCGGGCATGGGGGTTGGAAGGCCCCGCAATATTGCGCCCCACGCTGGAGAGGTCAAAGCGCAGCACGCGCTCGTATTCGGCGGTTTTCAGGGCATCTGCCCACAGGCCGGTTTCTTTGGCGTATTGCTCGACCAAGGCCACTTGTTCGGGCTGGCGGCCGGTCAGCTTTAGGTAGTCAATGGTTTGCTGGTCAATGGCAAACATGGCGGCAGTTGCGCCATATTCCGGGGTCATATTCGAGATGGTGGCGCGGTCGCCAATCGAGAGGCTGTCTGCCCCCTCGCCAAAGAACTCCACGTAAGCGCCCACTACGCGCTCTTTGCGCAGGAACTCGGTCAGCGCCAGCACGATGTCGGTGGCGGTAATACCGGGTTGGCGCTTGCCGGTCAGCTCCACGCCTACGATGTCGGGCAGGCGCATCATGCTGGGGTGGCCAAGCATCACGGTTTCAGCTTCCAGCCCGCCCACGCCCACGGAAATTACGCCCAAGGCATCAACGTGGGGGGTGTGGCTGTCCGTGCCCACACAGGTATCGGGGAAGGCAATGCCGTCACGCAGCTGGATGACGGGGCTCATTTTTTCCAGATTGATCTGGTGCATGATGCCGTTGCCAGCGGGAATCACATCGATGTTTTCAAACGCCGTTTCGCACCAGTCGATAAAGTGGAAGCGGGCGGCGTTGCGGCGCTCTTCCAC
>JAHAYB010000196.1 GCA_018384835.1 Comamonas sp. | reverse complement strand
CCCCCACCCCCACTCCCACCCATTACAGCGCCCTCTGCTGCCCGTACTGCCCGTACTTTGGGGCATCATGGCACTGGTGATGGTGATGGGTCTATCGGGCTGCCAGCTCCCCGAAGAGCAAGAAGACCTGCGCCACTGGGTGCAGCAAGAGCGCAAACGCGCCCGCCCGCGTATTGAGCCGCTGTCCGAGCCTAGCGTCTTCACCCCCCAGTTGTACGTGTTTGAGGGCGAGCGCGAGCCATTTGACCGGCTTAAACTCACCCGCCTGCTGCACCATGCGATCAAGCAAGAAACCGGCGGCCTCAGCCTGCTGCAAGCCGAGCAAAACCGCCCCCGCCAAGAGCTAGAAGATTACCCCCTGGATGCCATTGCCATGGTGGGCTTTCTCGACCAAAAGCAGCAACAAACCGCTTTGGTGCGCGTTAACAAGCTGATTTACCAAGTCACCCCCGGCCTGTATATGGGGCAAAACTATGGGCGCATTCAGGCCATTACCGAGACCACCATCGAACTGCGCGAAATTGTCCAAGACCCTGCGGGCGACTGGATAGAAAAAATGACCGTGCTTGAGCTACAAGAAGGACGCCAATGACCTCCCCTACCCCTTTGTTTGCAGCCTCGGCGGCAGCTACTGCTACAGCTGCTGCTGTGGATGCCCTCCCGCACACCTTTGGCCGACGGCATCTGCGTATGGCCTGGGCGCTACTGTCGGCCTTGCCCATGCTGGCCTGGGCAGCGCCGAGCATTGAGCGCCTGAACACCTCCTTGCAAGGCCAAACCCAGGTGCTACGCATTGAGCTGTCAGAGCCGCTGGATGCCCCGCCCACCGGCTTTACCATCCAAACGCCAGCGCGTATCGCCCTAGACTTTCCCAATACCAGCAGTAGCTTGAGCCAAACCTTGGTAGAGCTGCACCAAGGCAATATCACCACCGCTAATGTGGTGCAAATGCAAGAGCGCACCCGCGTAGTGCTCAACCTGCGCCAAAGCACCACCTACCGCACCGAGCTAGAAGGCAAAGCTGTACTGGTGTACCTAGATGCAGAAAAAGGCCAAAGCAGCTTTGCCCCCGCAGTGACGGCGGCGCAAACCCTCCTGCCCAACCCCACGGCGCTAGAGGCGGCGGCTGCCTCCAACGCCCCACAAACGAGCAGCCCAACAACTGCCAACAGCCAGCAACAACAGCAGCAGCCCCCCGCCCCCTCTGGAACCGTGGCAGCACGCAGCATTGCGGATGTGGACTTTCGCCGTACTCCCAGCGGGGCGGGGCGCATTGTAGTGCGACTAGGCTCTGAGCAGCTCAACGCTGACATACGCCAAGATGGCCATGCCTTGCTGGTTGAATTTGCTGATGCCCACCTGCCCAAACACCTCATGCGCCAGTTGGATGTGACCGACTTTGCCACCCCCGTGCAAATCATTAGCGCCAGTGAGCAAAATGGCCGGGTACGCCTACACTTAGACCTGCAAGGCGACTGGCTGCACACCGCCTACCAAAATGGCACCGAGTTTGTGCTAGAAATTGATGCCAAAAAACAAGACCCCGACAAACTCACCCCCGGCCCTGGTTTTTCTGGCGAGCGCTTAACCTTAAACTTTCAAAATATCGAAGTACGCGCCCTGCTACAAGTCATTGCTGATTTTACCGGGTTTAATATCATCACCTCTGATTCTGTAGGTGGTAACCTAACCTTGCGCCTGAAAGACGTACCCTGGGACCAAGCCCTGAATATTATTATGGAGGCCAAGGGCTTGGGGATGAAGAAAAACGATAACGTTTTATGGATTGCCCCCAAAGAAGAAATTGATGACCGCACCAGAAAAGACCTAGAAGCCGCCCGCGCCA
>JAHAYB010000194.1 GCA_018384835.1 Comamonas sp. | reverse complement strand
CAAAGATAAGCGATAGGACGGGGATGGGGAATCAGGGGGCTATCTAACCCACCTCGTAGGCCGGAACCATCGCGAGCTTGAATTTCTGATCGCGTTGCGTCAGGCCAAATGCCTTCAATTTATTGAAAATTAAGCGTTATTAGCTACCGTTACTGCTACGCGCTAAATTCAGCGCCAGCAGGCGGCGCAGGATGTCTTCGTCGGGCATGGCGGGGGTGTAGTCCTGCCAGCCGTAGGCGGCGGCGACGGCTTTGTCCAACGCTTCGTGGGCCAATGCCAGCCAAGCGGGGCGGGCGTTGTAGAGGTTGGTAAGGGTGCGCTTTTTCAGCTCGGCTTCATGGCCGGGCTTAGCAACGGGGCGCTTGGGAAAGCCCGCCTTTTCTTCTTCCGGCGTGATGATCCAATCGGTCCACTCGGGCGGGTTGAGATAATAATTGCGAGCTCTGACAAGTGCTTG
The DNA here is from genome assembly GCA_018384835.1 of Comamonas sp. Classification (GTDB taxonomy): domain Bacteria; phylum Pseudomonadota; class Gammaproteobacteria; order Burkholderiales; family Burkholderiaceae_C; genus Comamonas. The sequence continues at coordinate 1,855 of JAHAYB010000194.1, read as the reverse complement.
GGCTGCAGCAGCTATGGCTTTTGCATCAGGGATGTTTTCATACTCCACGGAGGGAACATTGGGAGACATGCCATCAGGAAATGGGAAAGTCTCGAAGCAAGTCGTATGCGTATAGCGTGGATCGTTGCCAACACCAAGACTTGTACCTCGCCGCAAAGCCCAAACCTCATGAATACGTGACTGCAAGATACCGAAAGTGGTGTCATCGTCGCGGGCAATTACCACTAACGCATCACCAGGAACAATGTTTGGATTGGTCCAAACACAAAGAAAATGCTTGGAGACCCTTGGGATCGAGATGTAACGCAGTAAGCCATTCAATGCCTCGAACATCGCGGGGCGAGGTCGCCACAAGAGCCACCAAGGATAGTCTTGTGCGTCATCCATTTTTTCGCGGTTCAGGCGTACGTTCTCTAGAGCAGAAAACGGCTGCTCGAAAAATGATGCTGCCAATTTTTCTCGCACACCGAAATTGATGATGAAACGGTCAAGCGGTCGTGTGGTTATGTCATCTGCAATCCAATAAGGACGTACCACAGCAGATATGGGTTCGCTGTTAACTGTCATGGGTTCTCGCAAAATTCTCCTTGCATCTCCCCCTTCGAGGTTGAATGACGCACTGGGCAAACCCAACTCCAGGCGGCGCTTTTTCTGAATTTCTGCACGCGGTGTGACCCCTTGAAAGGACTTATCCAGGTTCTCAGGGAGTTTCCATGCCATGGTCACATTGACTCCAGTGGTCAGATCTGCATGAATGCTGTGAACTGCCACACCATCGAGCGATGCAGCCTTCCACTCCCCGAACCCAACCATCGACACACGCACGGCTGCACCGTCATTAATCCAAGGCTCATCGCTCCAAGCTAAAAAGATGCGTGTGGTGTCACAGATGCGCTCCAACACCTTGCGGTTGGCACCACCACGTATGGAATTGGTGGACACCAAGCCCGCCGCATGCAGCCGCCCTGCTTCAATCTGTGCCCGGGCTTTTTCAAACCAATAGCAGACCAAATCCGCACCGCCCGGTACTCGGCCTTCAAAGGCTTTACGTAATGTTGTGGTGTATTTCAAACCCAATTCACCGCGCATCTTTTTGTCGCCAATAAACGGCGGGTTGCCCACCACCACATCGGCTTGCGGCCACACAGCTTCGCTGCCATCGGCATTTACCAGCGCGTCCCGGTGTTCAATGCCGTCCAGAGGTTTCAAGATGGGGTTCAGGCTGTGCGGCCAGCCGTTCTGGCGGCACCACTGAATGTCGCCAATCCAAACGGTGACGCGGGCCAGTTCGGCGGCAAACTCGTTGATCTCGATGCCCAGAATGTTGTGCGGGCCGGTTTGCAGGTTCAGCTCGGCGGGTAGGCTCAGTTCTTGCGCTTCGATTTGCGCCTGTTTTTCCACATCGCGCAGGGCTTTTAAGGCCAAGTACAAAAAGTTGCCGCTGCCGCAGGCGGGGTCCAGCACGCGAAAGTTGCTCAGGCGCAGCAAGAAGGTTTGGTAGTGCTTTTCTTTGGCCTTGGTGGTTTTGGCTTTTTCGATTTGGGTGCGTGCGGCGGCCCATTCGCGCTGCAGGGGCTGGCGTACCAGCGGGTCGATCAGTTTGGCGATGGTGCCGGTATCGGTGTAGTGCGCGCCCAGGGCAGCGCGTTTGCTGCCCAAGCCGCGTTCAAACAGGGTGCCAAAGATGGTGGGGTCGATGGCACGCCAATCCATGTCGGCAGCAGCGGCATGCAGGACGGATAAATCGCTGACGGTGAGCTGCGGCACCTGCACTTGTTTGAACAGGCCGCCGTTAAACCAAGCAATATCGTCGTTGCCGTAGATGCCGTGCGGCTCTTGCATGGCTTTGAACAGG
>JAHAYB010000186.1 GCA_018384835.1 Comamonas sp. | reverse complement strand
GCTTTGGCCGACAACACCCGCCAAGCGCAGCAACGCGCCTATGACTTGATTCGCCATATCCAGTTTGACGGGATGCAATACCGCCGCGACATTGGCCACCGCGCTATCAAGAACTAGGCAGGGCAAGCAATGAATCAAGCATTGAACGCCGCTCAAGTGCGCGACTATCTGCTGGCTCTGCAAGCGCGTATCACCCAGGCGCTGGAAGAGGTGGAGGGTGCAGAAGGCGCACGTTTTATCAGCGATGCCTGGCACAAGGGCGCTGAAGAGCGCCTGCAAGGCGATGGCATTACCAAAATCATGGAAGACGGGCGCGTTTTTGAGCGTGCTGGCTGCGGCTTCTCCCATGTGCGCGGGGCGCAGTTGCCGCCTTCTGCTACCCAAGACCGCCCCGAGCTGGCCGGTGCGCCGTTTGAAGCTATGGGTGTTTCCCTGGTGTTTCACCCCGTCAACCCCTATGTGCCCACCGTCCACATGAATGTGCGCATGATTTGCGCCCAGCCCCAGGGCAAAGACGCAGTATGCCGGTTTGGCGGCGGTATGGACTTGACCCCCATTTACGGCTTTGAGGAAGATGCCCAGCACTTTCACCGCACCTGCCGCGATAGCCTGGTTCCCTTTGGGGCAGACCTCTACCCACGCTTTAAGACTTGGTGTGATGAGTATTTCTACCTCAAGCACCGCGATGAGCAGCGCGGCATTGGCGGCATCTTCTTTGATGATTTTGCCGAGCTAGGCCAGCAGCAAAGTTTTGCCATGCTGCAAAGCGTGGGCGATGCCTTCTTGGGCGCTTACCTGCCGATTGTGGAAAAACGCCAGGCCATGCCCTATGGCGAGCAGCAGGTGCAATTCCAGCGCTACCGCCGTGGCCGCTATGTGGAGTTCAATCTGGTGTGGGACCGTGGTACGCACTTTGGTCTGCAATCGGGCGGGCGTACAGAATCCATTCTGCTATCCATGCCGCGCCACGCCCAGTGGAGCTACCAGCGCCAAGACCCGGCAGGCAGCCCCGAGGCACAGCTCACTGAGCAATTTCTGGTGCGCCGTGACTGGGTTTAAGCCCGCTTTTACTATTCACCAGCCCCGCCGACGCACGCAATGCACGCTTGCCCTGGCGGGGCTTTTTTCACCCCTAGCCCCAACAGCATGAATACCACCACCGATACCACCACCACCGACAGCGCCGCTAAAAGAGCCTTAACCAAACTACAACGTGCCATTGTGGATGGCCTGGAAAACGCCAAAGCCCAGGACATTCGCGTTTTTAACACCGAGCACCTCACTGCCTTGTTTGAGCGTGTGCTGGTTGCTAGCGGCAGCTCTGGCCGCCAAACACGCGCCATTGCATCGAGCGTGCGCGAGGCCATCAAGCAAGCCGGTTTTGAAGTGCCGCGCCACGAGGGCGAGGACAATGGCGAGTGGATTATTGTGGACTGCGGAACCTGCGTGGCGCACATCATGCAGCCCGCCATTCGCCAGTACTACCGCCTGGAAGACATCTGGGGCGATAAGCCCGTGAATGTCAAGCTGGGTGGCGGCAAAGTTTCTAAGCGCACCGCCTCGGAAGATGCCAGCGAGGAAATTGCTGCTGAAGCTGCTGCGAAAAAAGCCGCTTCTTAAAGCCAAACCTAAAGTTAGTTGTTCGGCGTATGAAACTATGGATTGTGGCCGTAGGCCAGCATGTGCC
>JAHAYB010000021.1 GCA_018384835.1 Comamonas sp. | reverse complement strand
TTGTTCTCGCGCTTTGCCCCCGGCGTAGATATTGGCTACACCCCCGAAGACGTAGCCCAAGGCCGTGACCTCAAAGCCCAGGCCGAAGCCCTGCCCACCCCCGGCGTACTGCAAGACGTACAAGCTGCCGCGCAATGGGCACAAGCCCAAGCAGGCAGCCGCGTCGGTATTGTTGGTTTTTGCTGGGGTGGCCTAGTCGCTTGGCGTGCTGCTGCGCAGTTGAGCGAACTATCCGCCGCCGTGTGCTACTACGGCGGCGGCATGACCAGCGCCGAAGAGCGCCAGCGCCAAGCGCTCTGCCCCGTCCTCGCCCACTTTGGCCGCCGCGACCCCATCATCCCGATGGACAGCGTAGAGCAATTCATCCAAACCCAGCCCCAAGTACAAGTGCATGTGTACGAAGCCGACCACGGCTTTAACTGCGACCAACGCGCCAGCTATGACGACACTAGCGCCGCGCTGGCGCAAGAGCGTACTTTGGCGTTTTTTGCGCAGCATTTGGGTCAGCCGAGCTAGACCTTGGCGCGGGGGGAGAGGCGCAACAGCGCCTCCTACAATGGCCGCCATGGAAAAATTCTTCAACACCGCCGGGCCGATTTGGGGCTGATTCAGACCCGCCCCAGCATCCGCATCAGCAACCGCATCTACCAAGAAGTGATTCCACGAGAACTAACCTGGGTGACGCAAAGCTATATCGCCAATCAGGAACAAAGCTGGTACGTCACCCCCGAGCACCGGCTGGATATGCCCAAGCTGCTGGCGGCCTTCCAGCAGTTTTTCCGCGAGCACAGCGATATTTGGAGCGAAGGCTTTAGCTATAAAGAAGCCGCGCCGCAGCTCATCATGCAGGCGTTTTTGCAACGCATCATCAACGGCGGTGGGCGCATCAACCGCGAATATGGCTTGGGCAGAAAGCGTACCGATCTATTTATCGAATGGCCAACTGATCCCGAACAGGGCATGTATGGGCCGCTGCAACGCATCGTGATTGAGCTAAAAATTCAGCGCGGCAGCCTCGATGCGGTACTAAGCGCAGGGCTGGAGCAAACCGCCGACTACACCGCCCGTGTGGGTGCGGACGAGGCGCATTTATTCATCTTTAACCGCACCCCCGATACGCCTTGGGATGAGCGTATTTGGCAGCGCCAAGCGCATTGGGGGCAGCAGGCAATCACGGTCTGGGGGGCTTAACCGGCCAGACGCTCCTCCAGCGCTTGGCGCACTTGCCGCAGCGCCGCCGGCAGGCGTTCGCCCAGTTGGTCAAAGTGCGCACTGTGCGATTGGAATTCTTCTTGCCAGGCGGCGCGGTCAATGCTGGTGACGCTATCAAATTGCGCGGCGCTAAAGTCCAGCCCCTGCCAGTTGATTTCGCCGTATTGCGGGGCGATGCCGAACATGGTTTCTGTGCCGCTGACTTGGTTTTCCAAGCGGTCAATCATCCACTTCAAGACGCGCATATTGTCGCCATAGCCTGGCCAGACAAATTTCCCTTCGGCGTTCTTGCGGAACCAGTTAACGCAGTAGATGGCAGGCAGCTTGGCTCCTTGGGCTTGCAGCTTTGCGCCCAAATCTAGCCAGTGCTGAAAGTAATCGCTCATGTTGTAGCCCATAAAGGGCAGCATAGCGAAGGGGTCGCGGCGCACCACGCCTTGCGCTCCAAAGGCGGCGGCGGTGGTTTCGCTGCCCATGGTGGCGGCCATATAGACCCCTTCTGTCCAGTTACGCGCCTCTGTGACCAGCGGCACGGTGCTAGAGCGGCGGCCACCGAAGATGAAGGCATCAATGGGCACGCCTGCTGGGTCGTCCCAAGCCTCATCAAGCGCGGGGTTGTTGGTGGCTGCGACGGTGAAGCGGGCATTGGCATGGGCGGCTTTGCGGCCTGCTTTGCCGTCTTCGGGTGTCCAGTCTTTGCCTTGCCAATCTAGTAGGTGAGCGGGGATGCTGCCGCTGTCTTTTTCCATGCCTTCCCACCAGACATCACCGTCGTCAGTCAGCGCCACGTTGGTGAAGATGACGTTCTTGTCCAAGCTAGCCATGCAGTTGGGGTTGGTGTGGTAGTTGGTTCCGGGCGCTACGCCGAAGTAACCCGCCTCGGGGTTGATGGCGCGTAGGCTGCCGTCGGGCTGGGGCTTAATCCAGGCGATGTCGTCGCCAATGGTGGTGACTTTCCAGCCCTCAAAGGCATCGGGCGGAACCAGCATGGAGAAATTCGTCTTGCCGCAAGCGCTGGGGAAGGCAGCAGCCACATGGTATTTTTTGCCCTCGGGATTGGTCACGCCCAAAATCAGCATGTGCTCGGCCAGCCAGCCTTGGTCTTTGCCCATTTTGGAGGCTATGCGTAGCGCCAAACATTTCTTACCCAGCAGGGCGTTGCCGCCATAGCCGGAGCCGTAGCTCCAAATTTCCCGCGTTTCGGGGTAGTGGACGATGTATTTGGTATCGGGGTTGCATGGCCAACTGGTGTGGTCTTTTTCCCCCTCGGCCAGGGGTGCGCCTACGGTGTGCATACAGGGCACGAACTCGCCATCCGCGCCGATTACGTCATACACCGCCTTGCCCATGCGCGTCATGATTTGCATGTTCACGGCCACGTAGGCGCTGTCCGATAGCTCTACGCCGACATGGGCAATTGGGCTGCCCAAAGGCCCCATGCTGAAGGGCACAACATACATGGTGCGCCCACGCATACAGCCGTCAAACAGCGGTTGCAGGGTTTGGCGCATTTGCGCGGGAGCCATCCAGTTGTTGGTGGAGCCAGCATCTGCTTCGTGCTCAGAGCAGATAAAAGTACGGTCTTCCACACGCGCTACGTCCGAGGGGTCAGACCAAGCCAGATAGCTACCAGGGCGCTTGGCGGGGTTGAGTTTTTTGAACGTACCCGCATCCACCAGTTGCTGGCAAAGCTGGTCGTATTCCTCTTGGCTGCCGTCGCACCAGTGGATATGTGCGGGTTTGCATAGGGCGGCCATTTCGCTCACCCAGGCAATTAGCTTGGTGTTTTTGACGTAGGCGGGGGCTTGGATGGTGGGGGGCTGGGGGGTGGTCACTGGCAAGGTCTCCAGGGGTTTATGGGGTAGGCGGTGCAGCGTGGATGCAGCGCAGTTTGGGTTTTTTTAGAGCGTGAGCACGTTCTTATAGGCTGGTATAGCGGTGCAGCGTCAGCGGTTGCGCCAGCAGGGGCGCGGCCTGCTGGACAACACCGGCAATAAAGGCATCGCTCAAATGGCGCTCTAGGGCTGGCTCGTCTAGCCACTCTTCAACAAAGACAAATTCTGTGCCATCGGCGTTGTTGCTGACCAGGTGGCAGCGGGTGCAGCCGGGGTCTTGGCGAATGGGTTCAACCAAGCTTAGGAGCAGCGGGCGTAGCTGCTCAACGGTATCGGGGCGGGCAACAAAGGTGGCGAGAACATGCAGGCTCATGGGGGGAATCCTCTTCATAGTCATAGCAAAACCGCTGATGGTAGGCAGTTTCCCCAGCCAAACAGCCAGTTTTGCCGTGCTTTGCTGGTTAATACCAATTACCTCCCAGTCAGCAAGTCAGCAAGTCAGCCACCGCCTGCGCCAGCAGGGCAATAGAGCGCGGGGCGCAGCCCTCGGCATCGTTGCTGATGGTGATATAGGCGGGCTGCCCCGCACCGGTGATGCCCGCAATCGTGCGTGCCAAGATGGCGCGGGTGTGTGGGTCTGGCGAGCGTATGGCTTGAAATGGGGCGTGCTTCTCCTGCGCTTGGCGGTAGCCGAAAGCGCCAAAGCTGCGGTTCAGATTCCAGCGGCAGACCAGCGGTGTTGGCCACAGTGCCCGCAGCAGGGGCAGTTGCGCCTCGATAGGCGGCATCTTGCCGTGCAGCCCCAGGCAGAACGTGGCGGCATGGGTGCGTAGCAGCTTGGCCAGGTCGGGGGTGAGGCATTGCGGGTCGCGCAGCTCAACCGCCACTATCACTTGCGGATGGGCGGCCAGCGCTTGGCGTACAGCCGCCAGCATCTGCCCCAACTGTTCCAGCAAGCGGGCGGGCTGCTGGAGCCACTGCCTAGGCAAGGGGCTGAGCTGAAACACCAGCACGCCCAGCTTGTCGCCCAGGCCCGCCAGCGCGGGCTGCACCAGGTGGGCGAGTGCCAATTGCGGGTCAAGAAAGCCAGGGTTGGCGGTGCGGCCTTGGCCGTCTGAGCCGCGCAGCAGGGCATCGGTCACGCTGGCCGGGCATTTCACGACGAAGCGAAACCCGGCATCCACCTGCGCCGCATAGTCGGCGTACTGGCTGGCCGTTAGCGGCTGCCAAAAGCTGCGGTCTATGCACACTGTGCGCAGCAGCGGGTGCTGGTGGTAGGCCAGCAGCCCCTTGCGGGCTAGCACACTGGCATCGTAGAGGCCATCCCACACCAGCCCTTCCCAGCCGGGGTAAGACCAGGTGGAGACCCCCATGCGCAGCGTGGCGGGCAGTTGCGCGGCCAAGGGCTGCCAGTCTTGCCGGTGGGCTATGGGCTGGGCTGTGCTACTAGGTATGGGGGTGGGGATGCTGCTATCTGCGTCTTCAAACAGGCTGTTTTGCATCAATTGACATCCTTCAATGGGGTGATTGGTAGAGCGTACCGGGCGCACCGGGCGCACCTCGTCAGCCTAAGCCCCTGTACTGCATGGCTCCTACACAATGGTGTTTCCATTAACTGCGTTCACCGCTGATTGAGCCATGCAAAAAGTTCTCCACCCACTACGTGTTATCGAAATCGCTGGTCTGGGGCCAGGCCCCTTCTGTGCCATGCACCTCGCCGATTTGGGCGCGGATGTGATTAGCCTGGTGCGCCCCAATACGGGCAATGCGCCGGCCATCACCTCAGACCTGCTTAACCGAGGTAAGCGCTCCGTTTTTGCCGACCTTAAAACCGAGGCAGGCCGCGCCTTAGTGCTGCAACTGATTGCCCAGGCCGATGTGCTGATTGAAGGGATGCGCCCCGGCAGCATGGAGCGCCTGGGCCTAGGCCCTCAGGATTGCCACGCCATCAACCCCGCCCTGGTCTATGGCCGCATGACCGGCTGGGGGCAAAGCGGCCCACTGGCGCACAGCGCCGGGCATGACACCAATTACGTCGCCGTAGCGGGTGCGCTATGGGGCAGCAGCCCGGCGGATGCGCGGCCTGTTTCCCCTTTTGCCGTGCTGGGCGATATTGGCGGCGGCGCACTGTATTTGATGACCGGGCTGCTTGCCGGTGTGATTCAAGCGCGGCACAGCGGCCAGGGCTGCGTGGTGGATGCCGCCATCGTCGATGGCGCAGCGCACATGCTCAACTTGATGCTCAGTACCCAAGCCACCGGACTGCTGGGCACACAGCGCGGAGCCAGCATCCACGACAGCAGCCCCTTTTACGACAGCTATGTTTGCGCTGATGGCCAGCACATCACCATTGGCGCTATCGAGCCGCAGTTCTACCAACTGCTGCTAGAGCGCCTGGGCTTGGCGCAAGACCCGGATTTTCAAGGCCAGCAATGGCAGCGCAGCCACTGGCCACGCCGCCGCGCCCGTCTGGCGGCCTTGTTTCTCAGCCAGCCCCAAGCCCATTGGCAAAGCCTGCTCGAAGGCAGCGATGCCTGCTTTGGCGCAGTGCTCTCGCCCTGGCAAGCCGCAGAGCACCCCCACCTGCAAGCGCGTGGCGTGTATAGCTACAACGCCCAAGGGCAGCTCCAAGCCAGCCCCGCCCCGCGCTTTGGGGATGCGCCCTACCCTAGCGCCCCCAGCCCAGCCAATGGGGCAGATACCGAAGCGGTCATGGAGCGCCTGGCGCGGGGGGAGGGGGTGTGGCGGTAGCAAGCTTGCCAGTGCAGATAACGGCTGCGAAGTTTGGCACACTGCCCTCATACGTCTGCCGTCTGCCTACCCTGTAACCATCCACCGACTGCACAGTAACCCCATCCTGAGGAGACTATCCAAACATGATGACATTTTCTGAACCTACTCGAATCACGGCACGCTACCGCATCGTGACTCCTATGTTTTTAGGGGGAGACGGGCATCACGTCGATGACCAGCACTTCCGCAATGCCTCGTTCAAGGGCGCATTGCGCTTTTGGTGGCGGGCTTTGAACTGGGGGCGGATGCTCAAAGATGCCAACGGCAACACCGACGCAGCACTCACAAATCTGCACGCTGCCGAAGGCCGTTTGTTTGGCAAGGCCAGTGATGGCGAAGAGGGCTCTCGGCAGAGCCTGATACGCGTTTCAAGCAAGTTCGATAATAAAGTTGTCATCATTCCTCACAGTCCACAAGACGACAGCCTTAAAAATGTGGCGTATCTGCTGGGGCTGGGTTTGCACAGCAACAATGACAAGGGTTCGGCTGGTCACAAGGGCGTACAGCGGGACTACATCAAGGCGGGTGCGCAGGTTGAAGTCCAATTGCAATTTCCATTTGATGCCGACGATGAATCAATTCGCCAAGTGCGCCAAGCTGCTATTGCACTGGGGCTGTTTGGCGGCTTGGGTAGCCGGGCACGTAAGGGGTTTGGCTCGCTAGCCATCCACAGCATCACCGACGGCAAAGGAAACGCTGATGAGTGCAAAAACTTGGATGACATCAAGAAATTCATCCAAGACATCAATTTTTCTTCGCCCGAAGATGTGCCATTGACCGCCTTTACCAAAGCCACCCGGATCGACGCTTCAGAAAAAGGACGTGATGCAATGAGGGTGCTGACTACCGTATGTCAGCAACTCCATGCCTACCGCGACGGCACTGTAGGCCAGAGCGGACGGTTGAACAATTTTGCCAAGGACAGAGAACTTGCACGCAACGCGCAAGAGGGGCAAACAATTGCCGAACTGCCTAGCAGAGCTATTTTCGGCCTGCCCCATAACTACCAATGGAAAGAGCCTGGCAACCCAAAACTAGATATTGCGCCAGCCGACACCGAACGCAATCGCCGTGCATCCCCGTTGCTGATACACATCCATGAGTTTCCGGATAACTCGGTAGTTGCGATTCAGACCTTGCTGCCTACTACCTTCCTACCAGAAGGCATCAACATTGCGTTGAAATCTTCCAAGGAACAGAACAGCAGAACCATGACTGTGCCAAACATGAACTATCAGCACATTCATAACTATTTGAACGATCACTTCCCCAGTAAGGAGATCCTGCGCCGTGGCTGATATTGCAACCCAAACCTTCCAATTCACCCTCGGCCCCGTGCAAGGCTTTGTGGCGCAGGCGCGTCGCACACGCGATTTTTGGGCGGGGTCGTTCATTCTGTCGTGGCTGTCCAGCGCGGCCATTGCCTGCATTCAGCAGCAAGGCGGCAAGGTTCAGTTTCCTGTGCCGGACGAAAGCTACCTGCGCAACCTCTACGGTAAGGCCGGGGCCAACGACCCCTATCCCCAACAAGGCAGCATCCCCAACCGCTTCATGGCGACCACCGCCGAAGTGCCCGCTGGTTTTCACCCGGAATGGGTGACGCAAACCGTGCAAGCCGCATGGCGTGCCTTGGCCGATGCGGTCTGGAGCAACGACCTGCAACCGGTAGCCAATGCCTCAACCCGCGCCATCTGGGATCGGCAGGTGAGCAATTTTTGGGAAATAAGCTGGGTGCTGTCCGACGG
>JAHAYB010000183.1 GCA_018384835.1 Comamonas sp. | reverse complement strand
TTGGCGTGTTTAGCCTGGCGCAAGACCTGCTGCGCGAGCAGCCGGTGCAAGCCGGTACCCGCCAGGAGCTGCGCGAACTGCTGAGCAACCGGCCCTCGGGCGGCATTGTGTTTGCCACCATCCAGAAATTCATGCCGGGCGAGGACGAGGACATGTTCCCGGTGCTCTCAGATCGCCGCAACATCGTGGTGATTGCCGACGAGGCACACCGCACCCAATACGGCTTTGAGGCCAAACTCAAGACGCGCAAGCACAGTTTTAAGCCAAATCGGCCTCTAGCCCTTGATACACAAGCGCAAGCAGCTATTAAAAGCATAGTAACCAGTGATGCTGGCAGCAGCGCCGTGTGCGCTGAGTTTGCGTCGCCCGAATACACGAGCCATTACCAAGTGGGCTATGCCCAGCACCTGCGCGATGCGCTGCCCAACGCCACCTTTGTGGCCTTCACCGGCACGCCCGTCAGCAGCACCGACCGGGACACCCGCGCGGTGTTTGGCGAGTACATCTCGGTCTACGACATGCAGCAGGCCAAAGAAGACGGGGCCACGGTCGCCATCTATTACGAAAGCCGTCTGGCCAAGCTGCGCCTCAAGGAAGAAGACCTCACCTTGCTGGACGAGGAAGTGGACGAGCTGGCCGAGGACGAGGAGGAGCGCGCCCAGGCCCAGCTCAAGAGCCGCTGGGCAGCGCTGGAGAAGGTGGTGGGCGCCCCGCCCCGCGTGGCCAGCGTGGCCGCCGACCTGGTGCAGCACTTTGAGGCGCGCAACCAAACGCAAGACGGCAAAGCCATGGTGGTCGCCATGAGCCGCGACATCTGCGCGCACCTGTACGACGCCATCATCGCGCTGCGCCCCAACTGGCACGACAGCGACCCAGAAAAAGGCGCCGTCAAGATTGTGATGACCGGCAGTGCCAGCGACAAAGCCTTGCTGCGGCCCCACATCTACAGCGCCCAGGTCAAAAAACGCCTGGAAAAACGCTTCAAGGAGCCTACTGACCCGCTGCGCCTGGTCATCGTGCGCGACATGTGGCTCACCGGCTTTGACGCCCCCTGCGTACACACCATGTACGTGGACAAGCCCATGAAGGGCCACAACCTGATGCAGGCCATTGCGCGCGTCAACCGCGTCTTCAAGGATAAGCAAGGCGGCTTGGTGGTGGACTACATCGGCATCGGCAACGAGCTCAAGGCGGCGATGAAGGAGTACACCGCAAGCCAAGGCCGTGGCAAACCCACTGTCGATGCGCACGAAGCCCTGTCGGTACTGCTGGAGAAGATGGATGTGCTGCGCGCCATGCAGCACGGCTACGACTACAGCGGCTTTCTCACCGGGGGCCACAAAACCCTGGCCGGCGCTGCCAACCATGTGCTGGGTATCCAGTCCGAAGGCAAGGACAGCAAGCGGGATGGCAAAAAGCGCTTTGCCGACCTGGCACTGGCCATGAGCAAAGCCTTCAGCCTGTGCTGCACCCTGGACGAAGCCAAGGCGGTGCGCGAAGAAGTGGCCTTCTTGCAGGCGGTCAAAGTCATCCTGACCAAGCGCGACATCACGGCCCAGAAGAAAACCGACGAGCAGCGCGAAACGGCCATCCGGCACATCATCAGCCAGGCGGTGGTGAGCGAGAGCGTGGTGGACATTTTCGATGCCGTGGGCCTGGACAAGCCCAACATCGGCCTGCTGGACGACGAGTTTCTGGCGCAGGTGAAAAACCTGCCCGAACGCAACCTAGCCATCGAGCTGCTGGAGCGCCTGCTGGAGGGCGAAATCAAATCCAAGTTCGCTACCAACGTGGTGCAGAAACGCAAGTTCTCAGAGCTGCTCAGCAACGTCATTGCCCGCTACCAGAACCGCAGCATTGAGACCGCACAGGTGATGGAAGAGCTGGTCCAGATGGCCAAGAAGTTCAAGGAAGCGGCCAGCCGGGGCGAGCAATTGGGCCTTACCGATGACGAGGTGCGCTTCTACGACGCCCTGGCCCACAACGAGTCAGCGGTCAAAGAGCTGGCCGACGAAACGCTGAAGAAAATCGCCCATGAGCTGACCGACAACCTGCGCAAAAACATCACCGTCGACTGGAGCCAGCGCGAAAGCGTGCGTGCCAGCCTGCGGTTGATGGTCAAACGCATCTTGCGCAAGTACAAATACCCGCCTGATCAGCAGGACGCCGCCGTGGAGCTGGTGCTGCAGCAGGCGCAGGCTTTGGGGGAGAGCTGGGCGTAGGGGAAGGCCTATGCAGGTGGCACCGCAAGGGTGTTGAGAGCGGGATGTTAAGTGGGAAGTTTCAAAAAATCCAATGTCCGGTTGCGACCCATTGCAGACCATCATATGCGCTGGTATCTGACGCTCAAGGACTGCCTTTTACCTTTTAGGCACCCACGACTTTCATTTGAAATTTCACGCGGCACTTCGTATCTGCGGAATTAAATCCTCTGAAATTGAGAGTCCGCGACTAAAAAACATCACCTCACTGCCGACGTAACGCTTCTGAGCCGTGTAGTTCAAACCGTAGCTTAACCCTCGGCTAAGCTGATACATTTCTTGAATCTGTGTTGCATTGTCGTAAGAGACAACCCAAGAGGATTTAAAACTCTTTGACTGAAGCTTCTTTGCGATAGCCAAGTGATCTTCATGATCATAGTAGTTTCTATACAGTCCACGCCCCTTCACGTAATACGGAGGGTCAAGGTAAATAAGAGATTTTTTGGGAAGCAAGCTCCCGCAATTTTGTAGCAGCGCTAGAGCATCTTCGCAATGAACCGATATACGATCGGAATGCTGGGCTATCTTTTGGATCCGCTTAGCAATAACGTCCTTCTTGAAACGTGCATCAAGCTTATAGGTGCCCTCTTGGGCCAGCCCACCAATTACCCCAGCCTTCAAAATCCCTGAGCGATTCGTGCGATTCATAAAAAGAGTTGCAAACCCACGTTCGACAGGCGTAACCTCTACTTCACCCCGGAGAACCGCCCGCCATTTGAACCACTGCTCCATCGATATAGGCGTGTCATACAACAA
>JAHAYB010000178.1 GCA_018384835.1 Comamonas sp. | reverse complement strand
CATAGCGTTGAGAAGAAGCTAGGGCACATACAACCATTTTTCAAATACGCCAAACAATCCAAGTGGATGCCAGCAGATGTCTGGGATGTGATGGAACTTGCTCGTAAATCTGCAGCAGCGCAGCTAGCCAAGGAAGAGCGCAGGAGTCCGCGCAAGAAAGGCTACTGTGCACTCAATACTGATGAGCTGCGCAAACTGTTTGGCCAAACAGCTTTCTCAGCGAATGCGAAAAAGAAACCGTGGACGTATTGGATCCCGTTGCTTTGCTTGTATCAAGGCATGCGTGTCTCAGAGGCTTCCCAGCTTTATACCGATGACGTCATCACGATTGACGGCATTCCATGCATTTCGCTGATTGAAGATTCACAAGGGGATGTGGTGGAAGAGGATTTGCAGGATGTTGCATCCAGCAGCGCCGAATACAGACGTCTCAAAAACATGTCTTCACGCCGCACATTGCCTGTGCATCCAAAGCTGATTGAGCTAGGATTTTTGAAGTTCTGGGAGAGCATCAAAACTGCTAATCCATTGGGTCCCGTACACATGTTCCCGCAACTGAGATGGGAGAGCAAACAGATGTTTGGCCGCGCACCTTCGCGTCACATTATTCAGTTGATGAAGAACGTGGAGGTTTACGTCACACGCTACAAGGTCGCGCACTCATTGCGATCTAATTTCAACCAAGCATTGACTGCCACCCAACTGCAAGCTGACCTGATTTCAATCGTGCTGGGCCACACGAACGGGTCTATGAAAAATGACCGCTACAACATGGCTGACTATGGCCCAGCATTACCATTTCCGCTCATCGTGGAATACATGGAAAAAATGGAGTTTGGTTTGGATTTGAAGCCGTTGGAGTGCGGTTGGTAGATAGTCGATTAGATGGGGCGTACCGATGTATCAGTACAAAAGACGTACTTTTGTGCTGATACATCGGTAGTTCTTTGGGGTGAGTGGCGAGCCACTTCCATCGCTTGCGATAAAAGGCATCGCATCAGAAATCATCTTTGAACACATACCTGCGAAACGAATGTTTTATGAACAACGACCTAAAAAGCAGCACGCGCTATGTGCTCGGACTCTTTGCTGTCGACAACATAAAAATTTCTGATTTCGGCATGTCAGTGATCCGTCGAATTGACTCGGGGGAAATCACGATTGCGGAAGGCAAGCAGTTGATCGTCAACGAGGCAAAAAAACTAGCCAAAAAAGGATCGGATGTTGAGCCATCTACCGATATATGACTACGCTATCCCTAGTTTTGTATTGATCTATAGGTTGAATCGACCAGCATTTCCTAGAGAATTTATCCAATCTGCGTCTTCACTTTCACTGAACGACGGCTGCTTGGCGGCATAAGGCAGTCATTCACGTTACCAGTGTCGATCGGCAGCTCCCGCAGGAGGCTGTGTGAAAACTCGCCCAAACATGAAATTCAGGGGTCTTTCACAATTAACCAGGTCAAGAAAAAAGCATAAAGAGCGCTCTGAGAGGTCGATTTTTTGCCAAGGTCAGTGTCCGACGCGTTTTCACACAGTCTCGCTGCAAAGCAGAAGTAACCATCTGAAAGCCGGCTTTAGGCTGACTGCCGTCGTTCAGCTCAACAAGGCCAATGGCTGCTCCCACCCAGGAGCCGTCCTTCAACGGCTCCCTGCAAGCGACTGCTTCGGACCTGAAAGCGGCGGCGCTATCGTCCAGTTTTGCAACTACCAGAGGTCACTCAGACTGCGTCACCAACTTGGACAACTCATCAATGCCGACCGGCGGTTTTGCAAGCCATTGCAATGCAAATACTTTCTTGGCCAGCCGTTCGGAAACACGTGCAATTTGTTTTGCTTCTCCGGATAGGCGGGCAGTTAGCAGCGGGTCCCTGGTTCCGGTTGCCAGAATGCTCTTGTTAATTACCCAAGCGAAGGGTTCAACCTTGGCTCTGCGCAAATCCTCTTGTAATGCCTCAGCCTGCGACACAGGCGTCGTTTCGGGGAGTGTGACGAGAATGATTTTGGTGTACTCGGGGTCTTGCAGCCTCATCAATGGGGTGACAACCCGAGCGGAGGTTTTTCCTTCAAACTCATGCATCATTTGACGGTGATAAGCCCCCGTGGCATCCATGAGCAACATGGAATGCCCGGTCGGTGCAGTATCCAGAACAACGAAGGAATTGCGCGCTTCACTCACCACGTGTGAAAACGCATGGAATACAGCGACTTCCTCCGTACAAGGTGAGCGCAGGTCTTCCAGCAACAAGGCGCGCTCTTGTTCGTTCAATCCCGCCCCCTTGGACGCCATGATTTTTTCGACATAGCGCTGGGTTTCAATGGTGGGGTCGATGCGGTCCACACGCAGACCGTCAACGGCACCGTCCAGGGTAGCCGCCAAGTGTGAGGCCGGGTCAGTCGTGCTCAAATGCACGGACTTGCCGCGCTGGACCAGACCCAAGGCCAGGGCAGCCGCGATGGTCGTTTTTCCAACCCCGCCTTTTCCCATCACCATGATGAGCCCTCTGTCGGCGTGAGCCAGCTCGTCCGCCAGCGCATCCAGGCCCATGCCTTGCTGCATAGTGGGAAAGTGCTCTGCCAGCATGCTTGAAACGGTTGGCGTGCCGCAATCAAGAAGTGCCCTTAAGGCCGGTAGGCCCACCGTGTCAAAAGCTCGTAGCGGAATTTGGTCTTGGTGCAGCGCACGCAGATTCTGAGGCATTTCATCAAGTGCTTGCTGACCCAGCGATTCCATGGCACTGGCGACGGCGTCTTGTTTGTCGGTCGCTCTGAACAAACCGTTAACGATGAGCCACTGGTTACTCAAACCCAAAGCCTTGAGCTCTTCGGATGTTCGTGACGCTTCAACTATCGCCCCCTTTTCTGGGCGGGTGACCAACACGACCGTCGTGAGGGCTGGATTGGACAAGGCATCGAGGGCTGCTTTAAACCGAAGTTCCTGCATCTTCAGGCCCGAGTGCGGCCCCAGACAGGAGGCACCGCGGTCATTTCCTGCAAGAAACCCTGTCCAAGCCTTTGGCAGGCTCAGCAAGCGCAGGGTGTGTCCCGTCGGAGCCGTATCAAAAATGATGTGGTCGTAGTGCTGATTCTGCTCAGACAGCAGTTCAGAAAATTCATCAAAAGATGCAATCTCTGTCGTGCATGCCCCAGATAACTGCTCCTTCACCGTTGAAATTTCAGCATCAGAGGCCCCTTCGCTCATCTGCTGAATGACTCGTTGCCGGTAAGCCTCGGCAGCGACATCCGGGTCAATATTCAGCACGGACAGGCCAAGCGCACCTGGCACAGGTGTTGGCTGATTGCTCAGTGGAGCGCCAAGCATCTCATCGAGGTTGGAGGCCGAGTCCGTACTGACTAACAAGACCTTCTTACCAGCATCCACCAATTGCAAAGCAACGGCAGCGGACAGAGATGTTTTGCCAACGCCCCCTTTGCCTGTGAAGAAGATGTGCCTTGTCGGACGACTCAATAGACTCAGGGTTTTAGTCTTCATGACTCATTTCAGTTGGTTGAGCGAGGTAGTTACCGTCTTATACGTCACGGATTTCTCCGGAGCCTGACAATGACCAAGTAAATGACTACCTTGTCCAGGGACTACTGCTTCAACATGCGTTCATGTCCTTCCATAGCATCTTTGCCATGTTCTGAGAGTTGGGCGCGAACCATTACCGGGTTGGCATCTACAGTCTTGTAGGTCAACTCAGCACCCCCTTTGACATCTTTGTAGGCGATGGCGATTTGGCCGGGTTTGGCGGCCTTCAACTCAGCCAATCCCGGCATGTCTTGACCATGAATGTGGTACCGGCCAGCAGGCTTTGGACAATTAAATTGATGCTTGATTCACGCGCTTTGACAGCTCCGCAGCCGTTTCTTTGCGCTCACTGTAGCGGTCTACCAAGTAGGGGGACACATCCCGGGTGAGTAACGTGAATTTCATCAATTCCTCCAACACATCCACGATGCGGTCGTAGTAGCTGGAAGGCTTCATGCGGTTATCGTCACCATACTCCAGGAACGCCTTTGCAACGGAAGTCTGGTTGGGGATAGTCAGCATGCGCATCCAGCGGCCCAGAATACGCATTTGGTTCACTGCATTGAAAGACTGCGAGCCGCCGCAGACTTGCATGACTGCCAACGTTTTTCCTTGGGTGGGCCGAATCGCACCTTCTGACAACGGAAGCCAGTCAATTTGCGTTTTCATCACACCTGTCATGGCTCCGTGACGCTCAGGCGAGCACCACACCATACCCTCACTCCATCGCGTCAGCTTGCGCAGCTCCTGAACCTTGGGGTGATTCACTGACGCATCATCTACCAAGGGGAGCCCAGTGGGATTGAAGACCTTCACCTCAGCCCCCAACGCTTTGAGCACCCGCGCAGACTCTTCAATCACCAATCGGCTGAAAGACCGCTCACGCAAAGAGCCATACAGCAAGAGGATGCGCGGCGCATGGGTGCTGCGCAAAGGGTTCTTTAGCGCCCCTAAATCAATCGCCTGAAAACTCTCCATCGACAGTGCAGGCAGCTCATCGCCGGCTTGCTGCGCATTTTCGTCAGCTCGTGCTTCGACCACCTCTCCATCTTCTTTGGTGAACTGGCCAATCTGCGCATTCGGCAGAATGTCCAGCACTACCTCTGAAGGTCGGCACAGGCGAACGCCTAGTGGAGTCACCACAATAGGGCGATTTAGCAAGCTGGGATGCTGCTCCACAAAGTCGAGCAACTGCTCATCCGTCCACTTGGCATTGCCTAAATCAAGTTCATCGTAGGGCGTTCCTTTTTGGCGCAGTACATCGCGCACGCCCAGCCCCATACCCTTAAGCAGAGCCTTCAACTCTGCGCGGGTTGGCGGTGTTTTCAGGTACTCGATGACGTTTGGCTCTACCCCGCTTTGGCGAATCATGGCCAAGGTGTTGCGAGATGTTCCACATTTTGGGTTGTGATAAATGGTGACGGAAGACATAAGTTACTTTTCAGTAGGTCGCCAGGCATTCAGCATGGCCACAAGAGAGAGCATGACGGGTACTTCCACCAATACACCGACAACAGTGGCCAGTGCAGCACCAGAGTTCAAACCGAACAAGGAGATAGCTACGGCAACCGCCAACTCAAAAAAGTTGGAAGTACCAATCAGGCATGCGGGGCCCGCTACGTTGTGTGGCAACTTCATTAGCCGCGCAATCCACCAACCTAAGAAGAAGATGCCGTAGGTCTGAAGCACCAGGGGAATTGCAATCAGCCCAATGACCAATGGCTTATCGATGATGGTCTGCGCTTGAAAGCCAAACAGCAATACAACAGTGGCTATCAGGCCAACAATCGACCAAGGTTTCATGGCTGCGACAAACTGGCTGACAGCTTGCGTGGACTTACGCTGGAGCGCACTGCGCGTCAGAACCCCTGCCACCAAAGGCAGCACAACATACAGCACGGTGGCTAAAACCAGTGTTTCCCAAGGCACTGTGACATCGGTCACTCCAAGCAGGAACGCTGCAATAGGGGCAAAAGCGACCACCATCACCAAATCGTTGATGGAGACTTGCACCAAGGTGTAGTTGGCATCGCCTTTGACCAACTGGCTCCATACAAACACCATTGCGGTGCATGGTGCAACGCCCAGCAAAATCATCCCTGCGATGTATTCGCTGGCCGAAGCTGGGTCGACCCATGGCGCAAAGATGTATTTAAAGAACAGCACACCAAGCGCTGCCATGGTGAAGGGCTTGATAAGCCAATTGATTGCTAGAGTCAGCATCAAACCCTGGGGCTTCTTGCCGACATCTTTAACCGCTGCCCAATCAATCTGAATCATCATGGGATAAATCATGACCCAGATGAAGACAGCCACCACCAGGTTGACTTGTGCATACTCCAGCGCCGCTACCAGCTCAAAGGCTGATGGCATCAGCAATCCTAGCGCGACACCAGCAGCAATACCCAAACCAACCCACACAGTGAGGAAACGTTCAAACACACCCATTTTTAGCTTTCTAGCGTCGAGGTCTTAGTAGCTTCTGGGCAGCAAACGGTGCCTGTTTGGCCGCAATCTGCACCGGCGCAGCAGTTTTCCGTGAGATAGCGAATGACCGCATTCATCTCGTCATACGCAGCGCGATAAAACAAGTTTCGGCTCACCCGCTCTTGGGTTACCAATCCAGCATTCACAAGCTCTTTGAGATGGAAAGACAGCGCAGTGGAAGGTACGCCGAGTTGCTCCGCTAGTACGGAAGGGGTTCGCCCCTCTGAGCCTGCAACGACAAGGTCACGGAAAACTCTCAACCGCACAGCGTGAGCCAGTGCAGTCAATGATTTGATAACTTGCTCTTCATTCATCCTTCAATGATAGTTGAATAATTGAATAAAAGTAGCCATTTCAACAACGACTGCACCAGGATAAAGCCGTTTCGATTCTCAGCGCACGTGCTAAGACAGGCTGAATAGTTGTTAATCCGTTACGCTGATGCTCAAAGACAGCTTTTTGCTGTCAGCGGCCATAGGTTCATCATGCACTGGCGGCAGAATTGGGTCGATTTGCGACAGTTACAGAACGGCTAGAAGCTGCCCTTGAAGTTGCACGCTACCTAGGAA
>JAHAYB010000157.1 GCA_018384835.1 Comamonas sp. | reverse complement strand
GCACTTCAATCACGGCCTTTTCTAGCGGCAAGCCGGTTAGGTCAATGGGGGCAAAACTGCGCTGCACGCTTTGCACATCTTTGACCAGCTTGGGCGGCTTGCCCAATAGCACGTCCATCGGCATATCGACGGGGAATTGCTGCTCGCCTTGCTCGACGGCGGTATCTTCCAGCACCAGTTGGCGCTCTTCGGTGGCGGTGCCAATCACGGCAAACGGGCAGCGTTCGCGCTCGCAGAAGGCTTGGAACTGCGCCAGCGATTCTGGGGCAATCGCCATCACATAGCGCTCTTGGCTTTCGTTGCTCCAGATTTCCTTGGGCGCAAGGCCAGATTCCTCTAACTGCACGGCGCGAAGGTCAAAACGTGCGCCGCGACCGGCATCGTTGGTCAACTCGGGGAAGGCGTTGGACAGGCCACCCGCGCCCACGTCGTGAATCGCCAAAATGGGGTTTTCCGCCCCTTGCGCCCAGCAGTGGTTAATCACTTCTTGGGCGCGGCGCTGAATTTCCGCATTCCCGCGCTGCACGGAATCGAAATCCAGTTCTGCCGTATTGGTTCCGCTGGCCATCGAACTGGCTGCGCCGCCGCCCATGCCAATGCGCATTCCGGGGCCGCCCAGTTGAATCAGCAAAGTACCAGCGGGGAAGGCGATTTTTTTGGTCTGCAGGGCATCAATCACGCCCAAGCCACCGGCAATCATGATGGGCTTGTGATAACCACGGGTGATGTCGCCCACTTGCAACTCGTACTCGCGAAAGTAGCCCGTCAAGTTCGGACGGCCAAACTCGTTATTGAACGATGCGCCGCCCAAAGGCCCTTCCAGCATGATTTGCAAAGGGCTGGCGATATGCGCCGGTTTGCCGACCTCACTACCCCAGAGCTTGGAGACGGTAAAGCCCGTCAATCCCGCCTTGGGTTTGGAGCCGCGCCCTGTTGCGCCCTCGTCACGAATTTCGCCGCCTGCGCCCGTCGATGCACCGGGGAAGGGCGAGATGGCCGAGGGGTGGTTGTGCGTTTCCACCTTCATCAGCACATGGTGGGTGGCATTTTGGCGGGTGTAGCTGGGCGATTGGCCGCTGGCGGGGTCAAACCGCGCCACAAAGCGCTCGACCTCGTGGCCTTGCATGATGGAGGCGTTGTCCGAGTAAGCCACGATGGTGTGCTGCGGCGAGGTCTGCTCGGTATGGCGAATCATGGCGAACAGCGATTTGTCCTGCGCCACGCCATCAATGGTGAACTGGGCATTGAAAATTTTGTGGCGGCAATGCTCGCTGTTGGCTTGGGCGAACATCATCAATTCCACGTCGGTGGGGTTGCGCCCCAGTTTTTGGAAGGCGTTGACCAAGTAGTCAATCTCGTCCTCGGCCAGTGCCAAGCCCCAAGCGCTATTGGCGGCCTCTAGCGCTGCACGGCCACCGGCCAGCACATCGACAAATTCCATCGGCTGGGCGGCCAGACTGCCAAACAACTGCTCGGCCTCAGCGCGGCTGGCGAAGACGGATTCGGTCATGCGGTCGTGCAAGAGGGCGGCAATCTGGCTGCGCTGCTCGGCGCTCAGTTCGGTTTTGCCACCAAGCAGGCCTCCTTTGAGTTGTAAGCGGTACTCGGTAATGCGCTCAATGCGGAATACCTCCAGGCCGCAGTTACGGGCAATTTCCCCCGCCTTGGAAGCCCAGGGCGAAATCGTGCCCAAGCGTGGGGTGACGATAAAGCGCTCCCCTTCAGCGTTATTGGTATCGGTACCAGTAGCGGCATCGCCATAGGACAGCAACTCGCCCAAGCGCTGCGCCTGCTCGGGCGGCAGGGGCTGCTGGCTGGCTACAAGGTGAACAAAACGGGCGCTGATGCCGGTAATTTTGGGAGCAATCGCAGCAATGGCGCTTAAAAGCTGCTGGGCGCGAAACTGGCTCAGGGCGTTAGCGCCCTCCAACGGAGTCAAATGCAAGGTCACGAGACGGCCTATGGTGGTGGGGAAAAACAAGAGAGAAAGAAAGAGAACACACTGCGGGCACAACCCATTTGCCAGTACAAAGCCATAAAGCCAAAAGCCACCAGCAAATGCGCCAAAGCCCCCACCACCTTACTTAGATACAGCAAGAGCGGCAGGGGCTTTGGCAGCCCGGGACGGGTATTTTAATGTAGCTGTGCGAATGCGGGTTTACATGGGCAGGCCAACATAGTTCTCAGCCAGCACACGTGCGCCGTTTTCTGAGGTGAAGATGTAGTGCAGCTCGGCCTCTTGCATCTTGGCGTTAAAGCCGCCGTCTTCGGCAAAGTCGTGCATCAGCATGGTCATCCACCAGGAGAAGTGCTCGGCCTTCCAGATGCGGCGCAGGGCTTTTTCTGAGTAGCTGTCAATGCCCGCTTCGCTCTTGTTTTGGTAGAAATCTACCAAGCCTTGCCACAGATAGCCCACGTCAGAGGCGGCCAGGTTCAAGCCCTTGGCACCGGTGGGGGGCACGATGTGGGCTGCGTCGCCCGCCAGGAACATGCGGCCAAAGCGCATCGGCTCGGTGACAAAGCTGCGCAGGGGGGCAATGCTTTTTTCAATCGAGGGGCCAGTGACCAGCTTGGCAGCGGTTTCGGGGTCCACGCGGCGCTTGAGTTCTTCCCAGAAGGCTTCGTCGCTCCAATCTTCCACTTTGTCGGTCAGGGGCACTTGCAGGTAGTAGCGGCTGCGCGAGAGGCTGCGCTGGCTGCACAGGGCAAAGCCGCGTTCGCTGCTGGCGTAAATCAGCTCTTCAGAAACAGGGGGCGTGTCTGAGAGTAAGCCCAGCCAGCCAAAGGGATAGACCTTCTCGAAGGTTTTGATTTTGTCGGCAGGCGCACTGGCGCGGCAAACGCCGTGAAAGCCGTCGCAGCCAGCGATAAAGTCGCAGGTGATTTCATGCGTTTGGCCGTCTTTTTCGTAGCGCACGCGGGGCTTTTCGCCTTCCAGGAAGTCAAAGGGCTGAACATTCAGGGCTTCGTACACCGTGGTCAGACCCGCAGCGGCGCGTACATCCATCAGGTCGCGGGTGACTTCGGTTTGGCCGTACACCATGACTTGTTTGCCACCGGTGAGTGCCTTTAAGTCAATGCGGTGGCGCTTGCCAAAGTACAGCAGCTCAATGCCTTCGTGGGGCAGACCTTCGGCGTGCATACGTTCGGCAGCGCCGGCTTTTTCCAGCATTTCTACGGCCACCTGCTCCAACACCCCAGCGCGGATACGGCTGAGCACATAGTCGGGGCTGCGCTGCTCCAAAATGATGTTCTCAATGCCCGATTTGTGCAGCAACTGACCCAGCAGCAGGCCAGAGGGGCCAGCGCCAACGATGACGACTGGGACGTGGGTGGTAGTGGCAGGGGTGCTCATAGCGTGTTATCTCCTGGAAAAAAGTTTAGGTTTAGGTGTGGGTGTATGCAAAAACCATCCGTTGCATGGATGACGGCGCTAGCGTAATCAGCCCATCGCTACAAAACCAGGGCTTGTTGCGCAATTTGCGCGATAATCGCGCACCCTGTCCAACCATCGCGCAAGATGTGCTGCTATGACGATACCCAGCTCTACCCCCTCTCAGCCGCCCATTGCCCATGCCGACTTTATTGCTGGCTTGGCTAAAGGATTGGCAGTGCTAGAGAGCTTCGATACCGAGCGCCAGCGCCTGAACGCCACCCTAGCCGCCCAGCGCACCGGGCTAACGCGGGCAGCAGCGCGGCGGCATTTGCTGACCTTGCAGCATCTGGGCTATCTGGAAAGCGAGGGGGGATATTTTTGGCTCACGCCCAAGGCGCTGCGCTTTTCGGGGGCCTATCTGGCATCGGCACGGCTGCCGCGCATCGTGCAGCCGTTGCTGCATAGGCTGGCGGCGCAAACCGGGCTGTCCTACACCTGCGGCTTGCTGGATGGGGATGCGGTGGTTGTGATTGCCCGCAGCGCGGTGCATGACAAAAGCGAGCGCCTGATGCCCCACGGCCTGCACCTGGGCACTCGTGTGCCTGCACACGCAACGTCCACCGGGCGGGTGCTGCTGGCGGCTTTAGAGCCAGCGGCTTTAAGCGCTTGGCTCACCCAGCACGATTTGCCCCAGTTGACGGCTCATACCATCACCCAGGCCGCTGCCTTAGAGCAGGTGCTGGCACAAGTGCGCCAGCAAGACTATTGCCTGGCCAGCCAGGAGCATGAACTGTCCATCCACGCCCTGGCTGTGCCGCTGCGCAATATGCAGGGGGTGACGGTGGCGGCGCTCAATGTCGTGGCCTCTGGCCAGCAAAGCCAGCCTGATGGCTTGCTGCGCAGCATCTTGCCCCTGTTGCAAGAAGGGGCGCGGGTGCTGCGCCCGCAGCTTTAAGCCGCCCCCTACACTTGAGCCATTGCGGCACTTGGCCGCCTGGCCGTCTGCCTTCTTGTTAGCAACTGCTGCTGCATGTTTATTTTTTGTTCCCTGACTGAGCACCACTTATGTTCCAACCCAGCCAAGCCGATGTACGCCGTTTTTTTTGTAGCGTACGCGCCAAAATGCTTACCAACGCCCCAATGCAGGCCATTGAGACCCTCGCCAGCCTGTGGATTGCCGAGCACCCTGAATACTTTGCCGATTTGGCAGATGCGCAGGCCGCCATCGCCCGCAACTATGACCTAGCGCCTGAGCGCGAAAACCCCTTTCTGCACCTGTCCATGCACCTGTCTATCAGCGAGCAATGCAGCATTGACCAGCCACGCGGCATTCGCCAAGCGGTGGAGCTGCTCTCCAAACGCCTAGAC
Organism: Comamonas sp.; assembly: GCA_018384835.1. Lineage (GTDB taxonomy): Bacteria > Pseudomonadota > Gammaproteobacteria > Burkholderiales > Burkholderiaceae_C > Comamonas. Next base: position 5,117 of record JAHAYB010000157.1, on the reverse strand, counting down.
GGCGGCTTACACGATGCCCACCACGCCACCATGCAATGCTTGGGGCAAATGCTGGCCGATAGCCAGCAAAGCGGCCTACCGCCTGATGGTGATAGCTACGTTGCCGCTGTACAGCGGCGTGCTACGCGTGATTAAAAAAAAGGGGGGTGAAACGGTTATAGAACCTATCCCAACCACCGCCGCGCCAATAAATCCCAAAACCTAGCGCCTAGCGCCAGGTTGTCGTCATTAAAGTCATAGCCTGGGTGGTGCAGGCTGACTCCCTTCTCCCCATTTGCGCCGTTGCCTATCCAGCCGTAAGCACCGGGCACGGCTTGAAGCATAAAGCCGAAGTCTTCGCTGGTCATGGCGGGCGCAATCTGCGGGTGGGTGTTATCTGCGCCGACCACTTCGGCCATCACTTCGGCCATAAAGGCGGCCTCGTCTGGGGTGTTGGTGGTGTTGGGGTAGCCGGGTTTATGCACGTAGATGGCCTGGCATTCATGGGCGGCGGCGATGTGCTCGGCCATGCGCTCTATGCCTTGCACCAGGGCGGCTTGGGTATCGTCGCGCAGGGTGCGCAGCGTGCCGTAAATCACGGCTTCGTTGGGGATGATGTTTTCTACCGTGCCCGCTTCAATTTTGCCAATGGTGAGTACGGCGCTATCCACCGGGTCCACGCGGCGCGATACCAGGGTTTGCAATTGGGTGACGATGGCGCAGGCTACCGGGATGGGGTCTAGCGTGGTGTGCGGCAGGGCGGCGTGGCCACCTTTGCCGCGTACACGAATTTCAAAGCGGATATTGGCAGCCATGATGGGACCCGCTCGCACGGCCATTTGTCCCTGGGGTAGGTCAGGCCAGTTGTGCAGGGCAAATACGGCTTGGCAGGGGAAGCGGGTGAACAGGCCATCGTCCATCATGGCTTTAGCCCCAGCGCCGCCCTCTTCGGCTGGCTGAAAAATCAAATGCACCGTGCCTGCAAAATCACGTTGTTGGGATAGGAGTTGCGCTGCGCCCAGCAGCATGGCGGTGTGGCCGTCGTGGCCGCAGGCGTGCATCTTGCCGTGGTGGCGGCTGGCGTAGGGCAGACCGGTTTTTTCTGTGAGCGGCAGCGCGTCCATATCAGCGCGTAAGCCTAGGCTGGAGCCGGGGTGCGCGGCGCTAAACCCCTGGCCGTGGATGCTGGCCACCAGCCCCGTTTGCCCTAGGCCGCGCTGCACGGGCAGCCCCAGGGCTTGCAGGTAGGCGGCCACTTGGTCGGCGGTGCGCTGCTCTTGGTAGCACAGTTCGGGGTGGGCGTGTAGGTCGCGGCGCAAGCGCAGGAGTTCAGGCAGGTAGGGGCTTAAAGCATCGGTCGCATCAGTCATGGCAGCACACGGTCGGAATCTGAGAGGGTGGGCGAAAATTGTCCATTATGGGTGCTTGCCCATGCGCAGCAGCGACAATCCCCATCCTATGCAAGCAACCATTTTTCCCTTGTCTGTTTTAGTGCGCCCCTCGCTGGACGATGCACGCCCCCTCATTCTTTACCACGGGCGCAATTGCCCGGATGGCTTTGGCGCTGCCTTGGCGGCCTGGCTGTTTTATGGCGACAAGGCCGAGCTGCGCGGCCTAGACCACGGCCAGATTGAGCAGATTGACGACCTAGGCGATGTGCAAGGCCGCGTGGTCTATATGCTGGACTTTGCCTTTAACCCAGAGCTAACCGCCGCCCTAGACGAGCGCGCCGCCAAGCTGATTGTGCTAGACCACCACCAAAGCGCGGCAGAGCAGCTAACCGGCTACCAATGCCGCTGCGGGGTCGTGCATTTTGATATGAACAAATCTGGCGCACGGCTGGCTTGGGAGTTCTTCCACCCTGACAAGCCTATTCCTAGCCTGATTCGTTATATCGAAGACCGCGATATCTGGAAGTGGGAGTTTGACGAAAGCCCCGCCTTTTTGGCCGCCCTGGATATGGAGCCGCGCAGCCTAGAGCGCTGGGCAGAAATTGCCGCCTTCACCCCTGAGCAAGAGACGGCCTTCATGGCACGTGGCGGCGCAATGGATGAGAAATACCAAAAGCTGTGCGCCGATATGGCCGACATGGCGCAGCCCCTGGTCTTTAACGGCGTGCAAGGCTTGATGGTGAACTGCCCCGGCATGTTCCACAGCCAGGTGGGCGACATCCTGGCTCGCGAGAGCCATACCTTCGCCCTGATGTGGCACGCCAGCACCCAGGGGGTGAAGGTGGGGCTGCGCTCGCGCAATGGCTTTAACTGTATCCCCTTAGCGCAAAGTTTTGGCGGCGGCGGCCATGTGCAAGCATGTGGCTTCAAGATGGGCGCAGAGCGCCTAGTGGAGCTGCTAGGCGGGCAGCTTTTGGCCGATAGCCAGCAGCACTACCCGCAGGTGCTATCGCCCGCGCTGGGGCTGGACGAGGAAGGCCGCTTGGTGCGTTTGAGCAAGCAAAAGCCTGCATAAAACCTGCATAAAACCTGCATGAGCGGTGCTTGCCGCCGGTTACGTTAGGCCAATTAGGCCAGCCAGCTTTGATGCAGCAACTGCATCATTTGGCGGCTGCTGCGGCCTCGGTGGCTGAGTTGGTTTTTCTCTTGGGCGGGCATTTGGGCAAAGGTGCGCCCTTGCTCGGGCAGGTAGAGCACGGGGTCAAAGCCAAAGCCGCCATCGCCTTGGGGCTGGGGGGCAATCTCTACGGCCACGCGGCCTATGGCAATCAAAGGCTCGGGGTCAGCGCTGTGGCGCACGCCGACCAAAACACTGACCATCGCCGCCTTGCGATTGTTGTGGGGGGCTAGCTGCTCTAGCAAGGCGCGTACGTTGTTGGCATCGCTTTTGGCATAGCCAAACTGGGTGCAGTAATCAGCAGTTTGCACGCCGGGCAGGCCAGCAAAGGCATCAACGCACAGCCCAGCATCATCGGCAATGGCGGGCAAGCCCGTATGCTTGGCAGCAAAGCGGGCTTTAGAGAGGGCGTTTTCCACAAAGGTGCAATGTGGCTCTGGCGCTTCGCCGCTAAACAGCTGGCCTTGCGGTAATAGCGTGACACCCAAAGGGGCAAAAATGGCTTGCAGCTCTTGGAGCTTGCCCGCGTTGTTTGAGGCTAGGACGATTTTCATGGTGTCTTTTATCTACTCTTTAGGGGAAATGGTGTGAAGCAGGGGGGGGGGAGTCGGTGCGCATTGAGCTATCTAACCATCTAGGATTAAGAGGCCGCTGCCTAGCAGCCCACCCAAGCAAGGCAAAAAATCATAGGCGCTATCCATGAGCGCATGAAGTAGAGCAATCTTAAAAAAGTGCAATTTTTTGATGCTATACTTCGCAGCTTCAACGACAGGCGCGTAGCTCAGTTGGTTAGAGCACCACCTTGACATGGTGGGGGTCGTTGGTTCGAATCCAATCGCGCCTACCAGATTTTGTTGCTATATCAAGGACTTGGAAATCGTTCCAAGTCCTTTTTCTTTTTCTGGTCGTTAACGATGAGTGGCTGCTTCCCTAGGGCACTCCACCAGTGCGGCACAGTCCATGACACACGAATGTCACACTCATCGTTTGCTGCGGCGGAACACTTCAGCCGCACGCTTCTTACCCGTCCCGTGAGCGGGAAAGCCAATAATTGCCTTCCTCTGAGGCACTGCGCAAACCCCGCATCTAGCGCAATCCATTGCATCGTTTGTCACACTGGGGCAGATAATCACCGCCCGGCCTGCTGGGGTGTGGGTGTACAGAAAACACCGATATTGAGCCAGTGCCCTGCGCCGCTGGATGCGCAGTCACCAAGCCCAGCGGCTACAGAACCGCGTGTTTGGCGGTTGGCTGATGATGGATGGAATGTTATTTTTTGTGCGGTGCCGCAGCTCATGTGGCGCAAAGATGGCTGGGGCGAGCCTTGCTCGGACTGCTACTAGTTAATTGCGACCCTGGGTTGTTGCATACTGAACAGCTATTTTTCATTGAAATATGTAAGGAGTTTTACGCATGAATAACAACCCATCTTCCATGGCCGCTGATTTGCTGGCGCAATTGCAAGGTGCGCCTATTGAGCAAATGTCTAGCCAGTTGGGCATAGGCTCTGAGCAGGTCAGCAGCGCTATTGGCCAAGCATTGCCCGTGCTTCTGGGGGCGTTGGGGCAAAACGCTGCCCAACCCCAGGGCGCGGCTGATTTGTTGGGCGCTTTGCTCAAAGACCACAGCCCAGCCTCATCAGCATCAGCAGCACCAGCGCAAGGTTTAGGGGGGTTACTGGGTGCGGTGCTAGGCGGCGTGGCCAGTAGTGCGGCTAGCGGTGCTGGCGGTAATAGCCAGAATGGCGCTGCTATTTTGGGGCACATCTTGGGCGGGGCACGTGGCCAAGTTGAGAGCCAGTTGGGGCAAAACACCGGAATCGGCGACAAAATGGGACCCCTGCTAGCCATGCTTGCCCCTTTGGTGATGAGTTTTTTAAGCCAGCGTATCCAAGGCAGTGGTATGGGCGCACCTGAGTTGGGGCAAATGCTGGGTGCAGAGCGCAATCAAGCGCAGCAGCAAGGTGGCCTAGCAGGCAATTTGCTCACCAGCCTGCTTGACCAAAACGGCGACGGTAAGCTGGATGCCAGTGATTTGCTGAAATTTGGCGCTAGCTTGCTAGGTGGGCGGCGTTAGGCTTGCGCAGTCGCTACACTCGCCCCCCATGCAATGGATATTAGGTATTGAATCTTCCTGCGACGAAACCGGCGTTGCCTTGGTGCGCCTGCCTGCCGATGGTGCGGACAGCCTGCCGCAATTGGTCGCCCACGGCTTACATAGCCAGATTGATATGCACCGCGCCTATGGCGGTGTGGTGCCGGAATTAGCCAGCCGCGACCATATTCGCCGTGTGCTGCCGCTGACCGAGCAAGTGCTGCAAGACAGCGGCCAACGCCTAGCGGATGTGGATACGATTGCCTTCACCCGTGGCCCTGGTTTGGCTGGGGCGCTGCTGGTAGGGGCGGGCGTGGCCTGTGCTCTGGGCGCGGCCTTAGGTAAGCCGGTGATGGGAATACACCATTTAGAAGGGCATTTGCTCTCGCCGTTTTTGAGTAGGGATGCGCCGCAATTTCCCTTTGTGGCGCTGCTGGTGTCGGGTGGGCATACCCAGCTCATGCGGGTCGATGGGG
>JAHAYB010000146.1 GCA_018384835.1 Comamonas sp. | reverse complement strand
TCTCCAGCCTTTGGGAAAACGCTTTGTTGCTGCCTGGGTGTTCGCCCTGGGATTGCTTCCACTCTGAGAAGCAGCGGTAAGCGGCTGAGGATGGCGTAGTTAGTCCGCGCCCTACGGTGCAGCACTCTTCAAGCCATAGGCTGATGTCATCGTTAGCGGCCATGTATTCGCGGCTGGCAGCAAGGATGCTGCCGGGGATGTGTAAGCCGTCCTGTGCCCATTTGTGCGCTCCTTCCAGCATCCAGCCAAGGATTTGCGGGTATTCGCTGCGTAGCTTCTGGGGTAGGCGGTCATCACGCTGTGCGCCTTCAAAGCGTTGGGCGAAGGGGATGAGCACCATGCGGCGCACCATGGCGTAGTCGTCCCCTTTAAGGCGTGGCTTGAAGTTGCCAGCAATCAGGTGCTTGTGCGTAACCTTGAACTCGAAGAAGTCTTGGCGCATAAAGCGGGCGGTCATGGTGTCGTCGCCGGTCAGTGACTTGATGCGGCTTTCTGCCCACATCGCCCCGTCTTCAATCTCGCTGCTGATGGCTAGGCGCTTGCCTTGCAAGGCGGCGAACATGGTAGGGTGCTGTTCGTGCTTGCTGGTCATGAGTGCCTCGGCGGGCAGGTTGTGGGCGTACTTGCCAACGATGCCGCGCAGCGTGTCCAGAAATACGCTCTTGCCGTTTGCGCCTGCTCCGTGGGCAAAGAACATTTTTTGTTCGCTGGTGTCGCCGGTAATGCAGTAGCCCGCCAAGCGTTGCATGAACTCCAGCATTTGGGCATCTCCAGCAAAGACGCTGCTTAGAAAGCGCTGCCAGATTGGCGCGGGGGCGTGGCTGGGGGTGGCGCTGGTGGTCTGGGTGAATAGCAAGCCTTTGCGGTTGACGGTTTGGCCTGTGCGTAGGTCGATTACTCCGCCTGGGGTGTTGAGTAGCATGGGGTCAACGTCCCATTCATCGGGGGCTGTGGCGATGCGCTCATCGCTTTGGGCTAGCCCTTGGATGGCGTGGACGGTGTTAGCGCGGCTGACGGCCATTGCTGTTTTGCGGCTGCTTTGGTCGGCTGCTGCTTCGCGGCACACGGCCTTTGCCAAGCGGTAGCGGGTTTGCTTGGTGTCGCGTGTCCAATGTGTGCCTTCGTTGCGCATCCAACCTATGCCAGCGGTGTAGCGGTAGTGGCCTGCTGCTTTGGTGCCGAACTCTTCGGCTAGGGCTAGTTCTGAGCCGGGCACAAGGGCGGGCTGCTCGTCCTGGCCTGGGCTGTAGTGGTGCTGCGCGGCTTGCAGTAGCTGGGCAAGGGCGGTCAATCCGTCACGCTGGGCTAGGTCGTTTGCGTCAAAGTTTGGCGCTTCGCCTTGGGGCATGGCGGCCACGGTGCAGCCTAGCTTTGCGGCTATGCGCTGCGCGTCTTCCTCTTTGCCTCGGTCGGGCACGATGATGATGTTTTCAGCGCCACGGGCTTGTACCTGGTCTGCTGCTACTTTGCCCACGTTGCCCCAGCCAAAGCAGCATGTTGCAGTGGCTCCGGTGGCCTGCCAGATTGCCCACGCTTGGCCGATGCCTTCGCATAAGTAGGTGGGCTGATGGGGCTGCACCGCTGCTAGCGTGAAGGATGCGCCTTCTACGCGGTGGGCGGGTAGGTTCATCTTCTGGCCTTGGGGCGGTATGAGTTGCAAGGTCTGCAATTGGCCATCACGGCCATAGGCGGGCACTGCCAGAGCACCGGCCATGCTGTTGCCTGCTATGCGCAGCCGGTCATGGCTGGGCAGTTGGCGCAGTTGCTCTAGCGGCTGTCCCGTTAAGCCTTTGCGCAGGGCGTAGGGGTGGTTGGCGCTGGCAGGCTGGGCACGGTTCCAGACTTCGGCGGCTGTCATGCCTGGGGCGGGCTGGCGTGGTGGCTGGGGTGGCTGGGGTGGCCTGGGCGCGGCGGGCACGATTGAGCCGCTGCCGCTCCATCCGTGTTGCTTGGCGAGGTAGTAGAGCGTTCCGGCCTTGATTGCACCTGGTTGAAAGCTGCGCCATGTGTCGCGGCAATCCTGGGCGGTGTAGTTGTCGGCCTGGCTGCTCCATTCGTTGAAGTCCTCAAAGCCTAGCCCTGCTGCGTGGGCGGCCATGCCTACCCGTACCCAGTCTTCGCGGCTGATGTTGGCGGGGAGGGCGGCCAGAGCAGCGCGGGCTTGTTCTAGGCTGTTGTTGTAGCGGTTGATGGTCATGTTTATGCGCCTCCTTGCTCTTGCTGTGTGTGCTGGGTGCTGATGCCTGCCTGCTCGCCAAATCGGGGGGCTTGGGGCAATGCAGCGGCTGGAACCGCATGTTCTGCGGCTTGATTTGTGTCGGTCATGGGGTCGCCCTTTACTGGGTGGTGT
>JAHAYB010000123.1 GCA_018384835.1 Comamonas sp. | reverse complement strand
ATGTCGGCGTGCTCCATGTCTTGCTTGCGCAGCCACAGCCCGTAGGGGCCTTGCTTGAGGTCGTGAATCTCTGCGCGTTGCCACAGGTCTGACTCCACGGTTTGAATAGGGGGGCGCTGTATAGGCTGCTCGGGCTGCCCCTCTTCTGCCGGTGGGGCGGGTGGTACTTCTTCGCGCCAGTACACGCCTCGGTTGTCCCAGCCTTCTAAAAGAGGCATGGCCGCCTGTAGCATCAGGGTGCGAATCTGGCGGTTATGCGGTTGTAGCCAGTGCAGGTGCCAAGTGCTCACCGTGCCGTGCGCGGGGCGCTTCGGGCATTGCAGCACCAACCAGCCCTCGCCATTGGGGTGGGGCATGGCAGACGGCCCCGTACCGCATAGCACCAAGCCGCTGCGGGTTACGGTCACGCCCTCTGTGCGCGGCACCTGGCCATCGTCTTCATGGTGCTCGGGGGTGTACTGGCGCATACCGCCCCACCACCACAGCTCATCGCGCACATTGCCCGACCAGAAGTAGTCGCCGTCGGAGCAGGGGTGTTGCACTTTATCAATAGGCCGCCAGTTGGGCAGGAGCTGCCAAACGCCTTGGGCATCGGGCACGATGTCATGCACCTCATAGACCATGGCGTTGTTGGCCATTTCGCAGCGCTCGGGGGTGACGTGGTGCAGCGGCCAGCGCCAAGCGCCGGTTTGCAGGTCTGCGGCATCAATATCCACGGTAGCACGGGCGGCTAGCAGACGGGCACGAATGGCTTGCTGCCCAGGCTCTTGACCAGAGGGGACGGGGGCAATGCGCTCAATAGGCCATTCCACGGCTAAGGCGACCAGGTCACGCCCATCCCAGACGTACACCTGGGTGCCATCTTCTAGGCCATCATCTTGGGGGTGGCGCAACAAAATAGCCCAACGCTGGCGAACAATGATGTGCTCCAGCTCCCACAAGCCGGGCATGGGGTTTTGCCCCCAGTGCAGGCGGTAGGCGGGCATACCGCTGGCTACTTCGGCGCTGCTAAGTGCCAGGCTCCAGCGCAGGGCGTGGCCAGCCATTGGCTCGCTGTAGGCCAGCCATTGCTCTGGGCGCTGGAGGTTGCGCTCCCAAGTCAGGTGGGTGACGGGGCTAATACCCTGCACCAAGCGGCCATCCTCTTGGTGGGTGGCGGGAACCAGTACCGGCTCGTAGCTAGGGGTAATGCGTGTGCCTAGGCGCTGGCGCTGCAAGAGGGGGGTGTCGATGCGCATTCTTTGCATCAGGCGGCTCTTCATCCAGCGCAGGCTGGGGCTGGCGCTGCCCTCGGCAGCTTTGGGCACGGGCTTGAGCTGCCAGGGCTTGCGCTCTTCGGGGGGCTGGGCATCGGTCCATTTTTGCCAGCCGCGCTCGGCCTCCCAAACGGCTAAGGTCAGGCGCTGTTGGCGGCCGTTTTGGCTGAGGGAGTAAGCGTACATGGCCAGCGCTTGGCCATCTTGTCGCCATTCAAAGGGCATTTCCAGGGCGACCACCCAGGGCTGGGGCTGGCCGTCAAACAGGAGCTGCCATTGCGGGTGGGTCAAAATTTCTAGGGGTTGATGCTCGGTGCGCAAAGAATCGGGCCAGTAGCGCTGCACACTGACCACCAAGCCAGCGTTGGGCGGCTGTGGGAGCTGGGGTGGTTCTTCGTCTTTTTCGGTTGGAACGGCATTCCACGGCACCCACAGATCGCGCACGGCGGTCAAAGGGGTGGCGGCGTTGGTGACGTTAGAGCCTAGCCAGGAGTGAAACAGGCTATCAGACAGTGCCCCCTCGTTATGCTCGTGCATTCCTGCGCCGCTAGTTTCTTGGCCGCTCCAGCGCGGCAAGCGCCAGTGGATGGTCTCTAGCATTTCTGCTTCTTCAGCGCTGAGTATCCAAGAGTGGCGCGTTTTGCGGTCCACCAAGTAGGCGCTGGCTTGGCCAACGCTGCTAACCCGTATCCAGCGCCCGTCCATAGAGACGGCAAAGCCCGATTCCATCACCAAGGGCAGATAGACCCCATCGGCACACATGATGTCGCCATAGCTGGCGTTTTGCAGGCCACGCTCTCCTTGCTTGCGAAAGACGATTTCTTTGAGCTTTTGCGCCTCTTGTTGGCGCAGTGCCAGCTCTCGGGCACGCGCTTCTTTGCGGGCTTTTTCTTCTGCCTCCAAGCGCTGCCAGTACACCACCGGAATGGCTAGCAAGCCCAGTAATAGGGCCATCAAAATCCACCATAGCATGTTCAAATGGTCTTTCTCAGGTGTGGGAGGGTCGGCAAAAAAATAGAAAAACTTAGGCCGCTGTTACTGGCAGGTTTACAGCGCCTCTTTGCGCAGCTGCTCGGGCGCTTTGGGCGAAATCCAGCCCGGCGCTACATCAAACACGGTTTTTGCGCCGTGCAAGCCCATGCCTGCCATGCGATGCACAGCACGGGCGTAGGCCACCAGCACGCTGGCGGTGAACTCGGGATTGCTGCCCAGCTCAATGCGGTACTCCACCACCTGCTTGTGCTGCTTATCAGGCGTGCCCGTGTTGCCGCTGCGAATCACAAAGCCGCCATGCGGCATGGCGCTGTGCTCACGCGCCAGCTCTTCAGCGCTGATGAAGTTCACCGTGGTGTCGTACTCATCAAAGTAATGCGGCATGGTGACGATGGCTTGGCGCACGGCATCGGCCTCTGCACCTTCGGCTAGCACCACGTAGCAATGGCGCTCATGCTTTTGGCGGGTGCTCAAGGTGGGGCGGCTGCCGCTGCGCACGGCCTCAATCGCGCTGGGGCTGGGGATGGTGTATTGCACCCCGCCCGCTACGCCGGGCACGCGGCGCACGGCATCCGAGTGGCCTTGGCTCAAGCCCTTGCCCCAGAAGGTGTAGGTATCGCCATCGGGCAGCAGCGCCTCGCCCATGATGCGGTTGATGGAGAACATGCCAGGGTCCCAGCCCGCAGAAATCAGCGCTGTGGTTTTGCCGGCCTGCGCTTGCGCATCTACGGCGGCAAAGTGTTCGGGAATGCGGGCGTGGGTGTCAAAGCTATCCACTAAGTTAAAGCGGGCGGCCAGAGCGGGTGATTGCTGGGGCAGGTCGTCTTTAGAGCCGCCGCACAGAATCAATACATCAATTTGGCTGTGGTTGCCATCTAGCGCATCCATATGAAAAACCGGGCTGGCCGCAAACTGGGTTTGCACACTGGCGGGGTCACGGCGGCTGTAAATGCCTTGCAGTTGCATGTCGGGGTTTTGGGCAATGGCGGCCTCTACGCCACGGCCCAGGTTGCCGTAACCAACAATAGCCATGCGAATGGGGGCGGGGGTATTCATGAGAGGGAGATTCCTTTCGGGGAATATATGGATTACGTCATCAAGAAGCTGCGGGGGCGCTGGGCTGGGGCTTTGTTTTACGCATTTGCCACACACCTTCTAAGGCCATCACGGCTACGGCCAAGGCAATCAGGGTGTACATGGGCGCTTGCCCATCCTGCACGCGCTCGCCCAGCAGCAGGGCGGCCAGCACCAGCAGCATAGGCTCCACATAAGAGAGCATGCCAAACAGCCCCAGGGGCAGCAGTTTATGCGCCGTCATGTACAGCGCCAGGGCAATTGCACTCATTAAGCCTAATAAAGGCACTAAAGCATACAGCTTGGGGGTTGCCGTAAAAACCTGCCAGCCGCTGGCGTAAGAGCTGCCCGCCAGCGCAATCCAGTACAGGCACATGGGCATGAGCAGCAGCACATCCAGCCAATGGCCGGCCAGATTATCAGTAGCCAGCCTGCGCCGCAGCATAAAGTAGGCGGTATAGCCAATGGTGACCACCCAAGTGGTCCAGGCAATCTGGCCAGTGCGCCCTACCTCCCACAGTACGCCCGCAGTTGCCAGCGCCACCGCAACCCACTGCGGGCGCGAGAGCTGCTCGCCATAGGCCACGCGCCCAGCCAGCACCATGGCCAAGGGCAGCAAAAAATAACCCAGCGAGGGCGGCAGGGCATGGCCATTGAGCGGTGCCCACAAAAACAGCCACAACTGCACACCAAACAACGCGGCACTGAGCAGCAGCAAGCCGCCCAACTGCCAGCGCTGGCGCACGCGCTGCACAATCGCCCCCACCGCACGGCCTTGGCCGTGGTAGAGCAAGAGCAGACTGGTCAGCGGCAAAGTCATCACCATGCGCCAGGCAAACACCTGCTCACCCGTGAGCGGAGCCAGAAAAGGCGACAGGTAATACAACCCGCCAAACAGGAAGGATGCCACCACCGATGCCAACACGCCCTGCATGACTACGCTCAATTT
>JAHAYB010000117.1 GCA_018384835.1 Comamonas sp. | reverse complement strand
CCACCACTTTGCCAGCAGTGGGGCAGCCAACACAGTGTTGCAAAAATGGAATGCTGCCCCTGCTCCAGCGGATAGGAATAGCGCTTAGGCCGCACCCACATTCAGGCCGCGTTGCACGGCGGGGCGTTGCAGCCAGTTGTCTAGCACACGCTGCACTTGGGTAAAGCGCTGCAAGTCCAGCAACTCTTGCACTTCATAGTTGGTAATCAGGCAGCGCACCCAGGGCAGCACGGCAATATCGGCAATGCTGTAGTCACTGCCCAGCAGCCAGTCCTTGCCTTCCAACTGCTTATCCAGCACGCCCAGCAGGCGCTGTGCCTCGTTCGCGTAGCGTTGCAGGGGGCGTTTATCTTCCCAATCTTTACCGCCGTATTTGTAGAAGAAGCCAACCTGACCAAACATCGGCCCCACGCCGCCCATTTGCCACATCAGCCACTGCATGGTTTGGTAGCGCTGCACGGCATCCATGGCCAGCAGTTGACCCGATTTTTCTGCCAGATAAACCAGGATAGCACCCGTCTCAAACAAGCCCAGAGGCTGACCGCCGGGGCCGTGGGGGTCCAGAATGGCGGGAATTTTGTTGTTGGGGCACAGTGCTAGAAATTCGGGCTTGAACTGCTCACCTGCCAGGATGTCGATGCGGTGCGCCTCATAGGCAATACCCACCTCCTCCAGCATGACGGAGACCTTGATGCCATTAGGCGTAGGCAGGGTGTAGAGCTGGAGCACATCGGGGCGCTGGGGTGGCCAGGCAGTGGTGATGGGGTGGTCAAGTACAGAAGCCATAGCAAAAATCCTTACTGAAATTTTTGGGACGAAAGAGCTAAAGCATAGTGCCATACAGCGCAGCTAAAAACCCAGAGGCACAAACGCAGCGGCCAACAATTGAGCCTGCGGCAAAACTGTAGTACCCTGCTCCACCCCCTTTTTTCATCCTTATGCTGGAACAGAGGGGGGTCTCAGGCCGGAGTCTTTCTGCGCCTTTTCTGGGGCAACTTGCCCCTATCCGCCTGGTCGTGCAAGCGGGCACTTTGGCCTAGCTTGGCGGCTGCCTTTCTTAATTACCCACGGTAATTGTCTTCCCTACTACAGGGCAATGCCAGTTTTAACCCCGCTAGTGGTCGCTTTGGCGCTGCGGTCGGGTTAAGTGCTGGGCTATATCCAGGAGATAACGATGACTGATTTGATAACAACAACCGCAGCAGATGCCGATAGCGCAGGCGCTGTATCTGCACTGAGCCGCAACACCAAGTTCACCGTCTATACCGAGCGGCAGTTGGACAAAATCGAGCCACTGCAACAACTCACCCCCGAACAGCGCTTTGAGATGCGCGTGGTCGCCACGGTGCTGCCCTTTCGCGTCAACCAGTATGTGATTGATGAGCTGATTGACTGGAGCAACGTCCCGGCAGACCCGATTTTCCAGCTCACCTTCCCCCAGCGCGGTATGTTGGCCCCTGAAGACTTTGACCGCATGGCCCAGGCGCTACAGCGCGATGCCGAGCGGGCAGAAATTCAGCAAATCGCCAAGGAAATCCGCGACAAGCTCAACCCCCACCCTGCGGGTCAGCAAGAGATGAATGTGCCCATGCTCGATGGCGAGCCTTTACCCGGTATGCAGCACAAATACCGCGAAACCGTGCTCTTCTTCCCCAGCCAGGGGCAGGTGTGCCACAGCTACTGCACCTTCTGCTTCCGCTGGGCGCAGTTCATTGGCGATAAGGAGCTGAAATTTGCCAGCAACGAAGCATCCAGCCTGCACCGCTACCTGGCCGAGCATAAGGACGTGACCGACTTGCTTATGACCGGCGGCGACCCCATGGTGATGAAAACCAGCAATCTGGAGCAATACCTCGATGGCCTGCTGCACCCCAAGCTGGCACATGTGCAGAACATCCGCATCGGTACCAAATCGCTCACCTTCTGGCCGCAGCGCTATGTGACTGACCCCGACGCGCCCGAGCTGCTAGCGCTGCTCACCCGCCTGGTCAAGGGCGGCAAGCATGTGGCGCTGATGGCGCACTTCAACCACTGGCGCGAGATGCAAACGCCTATCGTGCGCGAAGCTATCAAGCGCATTCAGGCCACAGGAGCCATCATCCGCGCCCAGGCTCCGGTGGTGCAGCATATCAACGACGACCCGCAAGTGTGGGCGCGTATGTGGCGCACCCAGGTGGGGCTGGGCATCGTGCCCTACTACATGTTTGTGGAGCGCGATACCGGTGCCAAGCGCTACTTTGAAGTGCCGCTAGAGCGCACCTACCAGATTTACCGCGAGGCGATTCAGCAAGTCTCTGGCCTGGCACGCACGGCACGAGGTCCGTCCATGAGCGCGGGGCCAGGCAAGGTAGAAATCCAGGGCATCATTGATTTGCAGGGTGAAAAAGTCTTTGTGCTGCGCTTTATCCAGGGGCGCAACCCGGACTGGGTGCAACGCATCTTCTTTGCCAAATACGACCCCCAGGCCACTTGGTTTGATGACTTGGTTCCTGCCTTTGGTGAGGAAAAATTCTTCTTCACTGATGAGTACGAGGCCATGCAGGCACAAGCACAGCCATAAAAAAGCGGGCTGCGTTTTAGTTTTATTCACCCATAAAAAAAGCCAGAAGACCACATCTTCTGGCTTTTTTGGTTAGCTCTCAGCGGTGATTAGTGGCTGGAAGCCCCGGATGCACCCAGGCCAGTTTCCGAACGGATTTGCTGGGCAGGGAAGGCAGCGCGGTCCACTTTGGCGCGTTCGCTCTTGTCGGTGATGGAGAAGAACCACACGCCAATGAAACCAATGGTCATAGAGAACAGCGCAGGCGAGGCGTAGGGGAACCAAGCCGAGCCAGCGGGGTTGCCCAGGGTGGCTTCCCACACCGAGGGCGAGACGATGGTCAAGCCCAGCGAGGAAATCAGGCCCAGGAAGCCGCCCACTACAGCGCCACGTGTGGTGCAGTCTTTCCACAGAATGGACATGATGAGCGCAGGGAAGTTAGCCGATGCGGCAATGGCGAAGGCCAGCGACACCATAAAGGCCACGTTCTGCTTTTCAAAGGCAACGCCCAGCACCACGGCAATGACGCCCAGAGTGAAGGTGGTGATACGCGAGACACGCAGCTCAGAGGCGGTGTCAGCATTGCCATCCTTAAACACCGTAGCGTACAAGTCGTGGGACACAGCCGATGCGCCCGACACGGTCAGGCCAGCCACCACAGCCAAGATGGTGGCAAAGGCCACGGCAGAGATAAAGCCGTAGAACACGTCGCCGCCCACGCTCTTGGCCACCAGCACCGCAGCCATATTGGCCGTACCTGCGCCGCCCTTAATCACGCCAGCGGCGGTATCGGACATTGTGGGGTCGGTGAGCACCAGCGTGATAGCACCAAAGCCGATGATGAAAATCAGTATGTAGAAGTAGCCAATCCACACCGAGGCCCAGCCCACGGATTTACGGGCTTCTTTAGCGTTAGGCACGGTGAAGAAGCGCATCAGGATGTGGGGCAGACCAGCGGTACCGAACATCAGCGCCATACCGAAAGAGATGGCAGAGATGGGGTCTTTAATAAAGCCACCAGGACCCATGATGGACAGACCTTTTGCCGCAGCCTCTTCAGGCGAAGCACCGCCGTTGGCAGCAATTTGTGTGCGCACTTCCACGCCCTTGGCAAACAGCGCCTCAGGGCTAAAGCCGAACTTAGAGAGCACCATAAAGGCCATAAAGGTCACGCCCGAGAGCAGCAGCACTGCCTTGATGATTTGCACCCAGGTGGTGGCCGTCATGCCGCCAAACAGCACGTACACCATCATCAGCACGCCCACCAGCACCACAGCCATCCAGTACTCCAGACCGAACAGCAGCTTGATGAGTTGGCCTGCGCCCACCATTTGGGCAATCAGGTAGAAAGCCACCACAATCAAAGTGCCCGATGCGGCAAAAGCGCGGATGGGACCTTGCTTGAAGCGATAGCCCGCCACGTCGGCAAAGGTGAACTTACCCAGGTTACGCAGGCGGTCAGCCATCAAGAAGGTGATGATGGGCCAGCCGACCAAGAAGCCGATGGAATAAATCAGCCCGTCATAGCCCGAGGCCATCACCGCAGCGGAAATCCCCAAGAAGGAGGCGGCAGACATGTAGTCGCCCGCAATCGCCAGGCCGTTTTGAAAGCCCGTAATACCACCGCCGGCGGTATAGAAGTCAGCCGCAGACTTGGTCTGGCCAGCGGCCCATTTGGTAATCCACAGCGTCAGCGCCACAAAAGCGCCGAACATCATGATGGCAATCCAGTTGGTTTCTTGCTTGGCGGCTTCGCCAATATCGCCGCCTGCAGCCAAGGCCAGGGGACTAGCGACCAAAGTAGCCAGCGCTACTGCACTGGCTGAGAAACGTGGGGTGTTGCGCTGGCTCATTTGCTTACGTCCTTTAGCAGTTCTTCGGTCATCGCATCAAACTTGTTGTTGGCCAGCAACACGTAGAACACGGTAATGCCGATGGTGAACAGAATTACTCCCAACCCAATCGGAATGCCCAGCGAGGTCACGCCCTCACCAATAGGCTGCGCCAGTAGTTCTTTGTCAAAGGCAATCAGGCTGATATAGCCGTAATAGACAATCAACATCAAGATAGAGAGCACTATCCCTAAAGGGTTGCGCTTTGCACGTAACTCCTTGTATTTAGGGTGGTTTTGGATTTTTTCGACAAGAGGGTCACTCATGGTTGTTTCCTTGGGTAAAACAATACCGGCGCTGTCCCCGCAGGGCGAAGTGCCAGAGCGGCAATTGTCAAAAGCAGGTCTGACCGCCGGCTTACGCAATACGGTAAAACCCCCTGGGGTTTGTACTAGGTTTGGTGAAATTTTTGAATGCCATTTGCTGTTTGGGCATATCCAGGCAGGTCTTGCCACCTGCGCTTGGCCTGTAGCCTAAAGACTTCGTTAGAAAGGAATCGCGTGAACCGATACGACAACGCTATGCAGCCCGTACCACAGCCTGCACAGCAACAACTAGGCCATGCCCATCCCGCTGATTGGCCAGTCGCCGCCAGTTGGCAGCCGCTGGTGGATGGTTTTTTCAGCAGCCCACAAGGCCAGGCTTTGCTGGGCTTTTTGCAGCAGCGCCTAGCGGCGGGTGCAGTGGTGTTTCCGCCCCAGCCGCTGCGTGCTTTGGCGCTGACTCCGTTGGAGCAGGTGCGCGTCGTCATCCTGGGGCAAGACCCCTACCATGGCCGGGGGCAGGCTGAGGGGCTGGCTTTTTCCGTTGCGCCTGGGGTGCGCTTGCCGCCGTCGCTGCAAAACATTTTTAAGGAAATGCAGCGTGATTTGGGCGTGCCCTTCCCCGCCTTTCCCCAGCCGGGGGGCAGCCTGGTGCAGTGGGCGAAAAACGGTGTGCTGCTGCTCAACACCTGCCTGACGGTGGAAGAAGGCCAGCCCGCCAGCCACGCGGGCAAGGGCTGGGAGTTGCTCACCGATGCCATCATCAGCCAGGTGGCCGAGCAAGGCCGCCCTACGGTATTCATGCTCTGGGGCAGCCATGCCCAAAGCAAGCGCCGCTTGATTCCCTCAGACCGAGGGCATTTGCTGCTGACTAGCAACCACCCCTCGCCCCTGTCGGCCTTGCGCCCGCCTGCGCCTTTTATCGGTAATGGCCACTTCAGCGCGGCGCGTGCTTTTCGCCAGCAGCATGGCTATTGATACCGCGCAATAGTGCGTACAGGAACGCAATATTTAGCGCTGGCGCTCCAACAACATGGCATCGCCGTAGCTGAAAAAGCGGTACTGCTGCCCAATGGCGTGTTGGTAGAGCTGGCGCACCCGCTCATAACCAGCAAAGGCACTGACCAGCATCATCAAAGTGCTTTTGGGCAGGTGAAAGTTGGTCAGTAGCAAGTCCACCACCTGAAACGTAAAGCCGGGGGTGATGAAGATGCTGGTATCGCCCGCCGTCTGGCCGGTACGCGCCCAGGATTCCAGGGTGCGCACGCTGGTGGTTCCCACGGCCAGCACCCGCCCGCCACGCTGGCGGCAGCGCTCCAGGGCGGCCAGGGTGGGTAGAGGGATGTCGTAATACTCGCTGTGCATCTGGTGCTGGCTGAGGTCTTCGGTCTTGACGGGCTGGAAGGTTCCCGCGCCCACATGCAGGGTCACGCTGGCAGTTTCTACGCCGCGCTGTGCCAGGGCATCGAGCACGGCCTGGTCAAAGTGCAAGGCGGCGGTGGGGGCGGCCACTGCGCCTGGATAGCGGGCAAATACGGTTTGGTAGCGCTGGCTGTCTTGGGCGCTGTGCGGGTCTTGGCCGCTGGCTTGCTGGCGCTCTATATAAGGGGGCAGGGGCAGGTGGCCGAATTGCTCCATCAGGCTCCACGGGGTTTGGCCTGGCTCGCCTTGCAGCGCGAGGTGAAAAAGCGGGCCATCCGCATCCGGCCAGCGCCCTAGCAGCACGGCATCAAAACCACCGCGCCCCAGGCCGCCGCACAGGTGCAAGCGTGCGCCCACGGGGGGCTTTTTGCTGACTTTCATGTGTGCCACCACCTCGTTGCTATCGGGGAGTACGCGCTCAATCAGCAACTCTAGTTTGCCGCCGCTGGCTTTTTCGCCAAAGATGCGTGCTTTGACCACCTGGGTATCGTTAAAGACCAGCAGGTCGCCCGCCTGCAATAGCTCGGGCAGCTGGTGGAAGATGCGGTCGATGGGAGCAGCGCCTCGCCCATCCAGCAGGCGCGAGGCACTGCGCTGGGCGCAGGGGTGTTGAGCAATGAGCTGGGGGGGCAGGGCGAAGTCAAAATCGCTCAGAGTGTAGGCAGTGGGTAGGGTGGACATAGTGAAATAAAGGGTTTCCCCCGGGGGCTAGCTGGCAAAAATTTGAGCCAAGTCAGTATGGAGCACGGCATATTCTGCCTACAGTGCTTGGCAATTAAAGTAATTCTTCATTTGAGAGAGCTAGGAAGACTACATGGAAGCAGCTTTTGTATGGGATGACAATTTTGTCACCGGCCTAGGTGCCGTCGATGACCAGCACCAGACCCTGGTGGGCTTGTTCAATGAGCTGCATCAAACCTTGTCTTTAGACAAGCAAGAGCGTGAGCAAGTGCTAGAGCAGGTGTACCAGCGCCTTATTAGCTACACCACCTACCACTTTGCAGAAGAAGAGGAGATGATGCAGCGCTGCGGCATAGACCCTCGCCATGTGCTATCACACCAATAGGACTTACGCAAACCCCATGGAAACCGAAGGGCTGCGCAGTTCCTGGCGCAGGTAGGCCGAGAGCATCTCATTCTTGATCTTGTAAATTGTGCTG
>JAHAYB010000099.1 GCA_018384835.1 Comamonas sp. | reverse complement strand
TTCTTTAATTATCTCAAATTTCATTATATTTGTCTATTAATTTATAGTTTGCGTAAGTCCTAATAATATTAATTACAAAATCTGCACTGACCTCACCGGTTTGGAGCTTGTTTTTTTCATCAATGTTTAAACGCACCTCATGCGAGTAATCACCGTTTTCCAGAGCTTTGATGACCCTGCTTTTTGCATCTTTGAATCCCATCTTGCTGCTGATTTTACGACATTCCTCGTAAAGCCCCCACTGCCGCCCAGCAGGCTGCTCTGGACTGTCTCCTTGTGTCCTCCCAAGACCTGGAGATGCTGCGTGGTCTCACCCCAAATCCCCGCCACCCACCGGCAGCACAGAGCCGGTGATGTAGGCAGCATCATCTGAGGCCAGGAACAGAATCGGTGCGGCCTGCTCTTGTAGCGTGCCGTAGCGCTTCATCAGGCTGGTGTCGATGGACTGGGTGTAAATCTGCTGATACCACGCCTGTTCTTGTTCGCTGGGCGTTTCTGTGTTGCGGGGAATCAAGCGTGCGGGCGCTTGGGTGGCACCGGGGGCGGTGGCATTGACGCGGATGCCGCGCTCGCCGTTTTCAAAGGCCAGGCAGGCGGTCAGGGCGTTGACTGCACCCTTGGCCGCACCGTAGGGCACGCGATTCACCCCTCGGGTGGCAATGGACGAGACGTTGACAATGCTGCCCTTGCCGTTCTCCAGCATATACCCGATGGCTGCACGGCAGCACCACATGGTGGGAAACAGGGAGCGGCGTACCTCGGCCTCAATTTCATGCTCTTGGTAATGCTCGAAGGGTTTTGTCCAAATCGTGCCGCCGACGTTGTTGATAAGGATGTCGATGCGGCCAAACTTTTCTACCGCCGCATCCATGACGCGCTGGCATTCGGCGAATTGCTCTAGGTCAGCGGTCAGGCTTAACACTTCCATCTTGGATTTGGCGGCCAGGGTTTGCGCCACCTCATGCACGATGTCTGAGCGATCCACCAGCACCAGCGTGCCTTTTTCCTTGGCCATGTTTTCGGCCACACATTTGCCTATGCCTTGGGCTGCGCCGGTGATGACGGCGACTTTTTTCTTAAAACGATTAGCCATACGGTTTGCTCCTTCAATCCCTTTAATTCTTTGAACCCTTAAACGCTGGCAGCAAATTTTTCGTAGTGAAAACTCGCCGGCTCTAGAGCCTGTGCGCGTAGGTGGTTGGCGACGGCCTCCACCATGGGCGGGGGGCCGCATAGGTAGATATCCACATTGCCCTCGTGCAGGTGGGCAGGCTCTAGGTGGTGGGTGACGTAGCCTTTTTTCGGGTGGCTGCTGTCTTCGGCCACTACGCAGATGTCGTAGCTGAATTGGGGCAGGGCGGCTTTGAAGGCATCCAGGCGCTCGGTTTCCACTATGTCGGCATCGGTATTTACGCCGTAAATCAGGTGGATGGGGTGGACGGGGTGATTTGCACCACCTGCTTGGGCGGCCAGCTTGTCCAGCATGGCTAAAAAGGGAGCCAGCCCCGTGCCACCGGCCAGCATCAGCACTGGGCGCACGACTTCACGCAGGTAGAAGCTGCCAATGGGGCCGGTCAACTGGATGCTGTCGCCTGGTTTGGCTTGGCTGGTGAGGTAGCCGCTCATCAAGCCACCGGGCAGGTTGCGAATCAAAAACGACACCTTGCCCTGGGCAGGCATGGCGCTAAAGGAGTAGGCGCGGGTCTGGGTTGTGCCGGGCACTTGCAGATTGGCATATTGGCCGGGCAGGAAAGACAGCTTGTCAATGCCCTGGCCTTGCAGCACCAGGCTGATGGTGCTGGGCGAGAGCTGGTGTACGGCCTCCACGCTGGCATTGATGCTGGCTTGCTTGATTTTGCAGGCTTGCGAAGAGGCGGGCACGTTGACCACACAGTCGCTTTGGGGCTGCATCTGGCAGGTGAGGACGTAGCCCAAGCTGGCCTCTTCCTCACTCATGGCATCGTCGATGTAAAAGCCCAGCTCGTACTGGCCGGACTCGGCCTTGCATTTGCACGCGCCGCACGCGCCGTCGCGGCAGTCAATGGGCACGTTCACGCCTTGGCGGTAGGCGGCATCGGCCACGGTTTCGCTGGCATTGCAGTCGATAAAGCGGGTAATGCCGTCCTCAAAGTTCAGGGCAATTTTGTAGGTCATGGTGCTCAACTCCGGGGGGGCAGGGGCCAAGCTGGGGGGCTTGGCCACTGGGCTTGCGCCTGCCCTGCCATCTAAGGTTTAGATGTGATAAACGTCAATAACGTGGCGGATGTAATCGGTTTTGAGCACCACCTTCTTGTGCTGAATCAGCGGCTGCGCACCTGAGACATCCAGGGTGTAAAAGCTGGTTCCGCAGAAGTGGTCGGTGTGGTTGTAGCGCACGCTCATGGTGTGCCAGTTAAAGCGCAGCTTGACGGTTTTGTCGTCCTGCTCCAGCACTTCCACATTGCTGATGTGGTGGTTGGTGCGCGTGTCGGGAATGGTGGCGCTAGAGCGCTCGGTGCGGATGCGGAATACCCGGTCTTCCAGCCCGGCGCGGCGGCCATACCAAATCAGGGAAATTTCGCTTTGCGGGTCTTCGGTCAGCTCGCCAGCGTCGTCCCAGGCGGGCATCCAGAAGGTGCAGTCTTCGGCGTATTGCTCCAGCCAGTTGTCCCAGTCGCGCTCATCAAGGTAGCGGGCTTCGCGGTAGAGAAAGGCGCACAGGTTTTCGTAGGAAAGGGTCATGTCAATAGTCTCCTTGAGGGAAATAGCTGATGGGGCTTACTTGGCAGGGGCGCTATTCACGGCAGCGCGCATTTGGTTCAGCCAGTGGCTGTGCTGGGAGACGTAAAGCCCTTCGTCTTCGGTCTTCACCCCAGAGAGCAGGGGTTTGAGGCCAATTTTCTCTGCCTCGGCATCTGCGCCTTCTACCCAGTGCTTTGCACCGCGTGACAGGTCGTTCCAAGGCATGGCGTTGCCCATATAGCCTTCTTGGCAGGCGCGGAACTCTTCCAAATCGTCGGGTGTCGCCATGCCAGAGGCGTTGAAGAAGTCCTCGTACTGGCGAATGCGGCGTGCCCGCGCTTCTGCCGATTCACCCTTGGGTGCGATGCAGTAGATGGTCACTTCTGTGCGGTTCACATCAATGGGGCGAAGCACCCGAATTTGCGAGCTGAACTGGTCCATCAGGTACACATTGGGGTACAGGCACAGGTTGCGCGAGTTGTTAATCATCCAGTCGGCCTTGGCTTCGCCAAACTCTGCCACTAGGCGCTCACGTTGCTCCATCAGGGGGCGGTCTTCGGGGTTGTCCCAGCGTGTCCACAGCAGGATGTGGCCGTTCTCAAAGGAGTAGGAGCCGCCGCCGTTTTTCGCCCAGCCGCCAGCGCTCATGGCGTTGATGTCGTCGCCACTGTCGCGGCTCTTGCGCTGTGCTTGGGTAGCGGCGTAGTTCCAGTGCACGGCGGTGACGTGGTAGCCGTCTGCGCCGTTTTCGGCTTGCAGCTTCCAGTTGCCTTCATACATATAGGTGGAGGAGCCGCGCAGCACCTCCAGCCCATCGGGCGACTGGTCAACAATCATGTCGATGATGGTTTTGGACTCGCCCAGGAAGTCTTCCAGCGATTGCACATCGGGGTTGAGGCTGCCAAACAGAAAGCCTCGGTAAGACTCGAAGCGGGCAATTTTTTGCAGGTCATGCGAACCGTCGCAGTTAAAGCCTTCGGGGTAGCCGGTATCTACGGGGTCTTTGATTTTGAGCAGTTTGCCCGAGTTGTTGAACGTCCAGCCGTGAAACGGGCAGGTAAAGCTGCCTTTGTTGCCATGCTTAAAGCGTGCCAGGGTAGCGCCACGGTGGGCACAGGCGTTGATAAAGCAGTTGAGCTGCCCTTCCTTATTGCGCGTGATGAAGACGGGTTGCCGCCCCATTTTGGTGGTGTAGTAGTCGTTGTTTTTAGACAACTGGCTTTCGTGCGCGAGGTAAATCCAATTGCCCTCGAACAGGTGCTCCATCTCCAGCTCGAACAGTTCTTTGTTGGTGAACATTTCACGCTTGCCGCGGAAAACGCCTTTTTCTTTGTCTGTTTCAAGCAGTGAATCAAGATATTGCGTCGTAATGGCGGTGTTTGCAGTGTTTGCATTGGTCGCAGTGGTTGGCATGGCTGCTGTCTCCTTGGGGTTGTGTGTCAATCGAGGCTTCATCCTAGGCGTGCAGCCAAACCCAAAATATCCAATTTCTGCACAACAAATATCCAATCTGTGCAAGCATTAGCCTTTTGCAGTAAATGGACATTGATTGTGCAGAAACTGGATATTCCGCCTTCATGCCTGCCCCTAACCTACGTCTGCATTCTGCGCATCTTGTGCATGAATGGAATTACCAAGGAGACGTAACAACATGACACCGACTGCAAAAACTACCGCATTGCTCACCCTGAGCCTGGCCTGCCTAGCCAGCACCACCTCAGCCCTAGCCAACGACAAAATCAAAGTGGGGCTGATGCTGCCCTACACCGGAACCTACGCCGCCCTGGGCAACGCCATGACCAATGGCTTTAAGCAGTACGTGGAAGAAAATGGCGGCAAACTCGGTGGCCGCGAGGTGGAGTACGCGGTGGTGGATGACGAATCCAACCCCGCCAAGGCCACAGAGAATGCCCGCAAACTCGTCTCCCGCGAGAAGGTGGATGTGCTGATTGGCACAGCGCACTCAGGCGTGGCGCTGGCGATGGCCAAAGTCGCGCGTGATAGCAAAACCATCATGATTGCTTCTAACGCCGGAGCCAATGATTTGACCGGCGTGCAATGCTCGCCCTATGTGTTCCGCTCTTCGTTCTCGGCCTGGCAGCCTTCCTACGCCATGGGCGAGGCATTGGCCAAAAAAGGGGTTAAAACCGTTGCTACGGTGACTTGGAAATACTCGTTTGGCGAAGAGTCGGTGCAGGGCTTTAAGGAAGCGTTTGAAAAAGGCGGCGGCAAAATCGTCAAGGACATGACCTTGCCCTTCCCGAATGTGGAGTTCCAGCCCTTTCTGACGGAAATTGCCTCCCTCAAACCGGATGCAGTGTTTGTCTTTTTTGCCGGTGCTGGTGCGGCCAAGTTCGTCAGTGACTACGCCGCTGCGGGCTTGAAGAGCAACATCCCGCTGTACGGCCCCGGCTTCCTGACCGACGGCAACCTGGATGCCATGGGCGGCGCAGGCGAGGGCTTGCTGACTACCCTGCACTACGCCGATGGCCTAAGCCACGCTAAGGATGCCGACTTCCGCGCCAAGTACGAAGCCGCCTACAAAATGCAGCCCGATGTGTATGCCGTGCAAGGCTACGATGCGGCGCAAATGTATGACGCTGGCTTAAAGGCCGCCAATGGCGACCCCCGCAAGAAGGAAGATGTCATCAAGGGCATGGAGACGGCCACCATCGACAGCCCACGCGGCACATTCACCCTGTCTAAAGCGCACAACCCAGTGCAAGACATCTATATGCGCCAAGTCAAAAACGGCAGCAATATGGTGTTGGAAGTGGTTTCCCCCCAGCTTGAAGACCCTGCACGCGGCTGCAAGCTGTAAGCGCCTGCCCCTTCCTCCCACACCTTTGATTTCTTGACGTTTTTTGTTGCCCCGGCAGGCCGCGTGTCTGCCGGGCGGGGGTAGTCATGGACTTTGCAAGTTTCCTGATCCAGACGCTCAACTCCATCCAATACGGCCTGCTGCTTTTTCTGGTGGCAAGCGGTTTGACGCTGGTGTTCGGCATCATGGGCATTATCAATTTGGCGCACGGCAGCTTTTACATGGTGGGTGCTTACCTGGCCTTTGTGCTGACTAGCGCCACCGGCAGCCTGGTCATGGCCATTGTGCTGGGTATTCCGCTGGCGCTTATTTTTGGCGCGGTGCTGGAGTGGGCGCTGTTCTCGCACCTGTACAAGCGCGACCACCTCCAGCAAGTGCTGCTGACCTATGGTTTGATTTTGATTTTTGAGCAATTGCGCAGCCTGCTGGTGGGCGACGATGTGCATGGTGTGGCGATTCCGGCCTTCCTCAGCAGCGCCATTCAGTTGACGGATGTTTTGAGCTACCCGGTCTATCGCCTGGCGATTTCTGTGGTGTGCATTGTGCTGGCCGTGGCGCTGTACTACGTAATTCAACGCACCCGCTTAGGGATGATGATTCGCGCCGGTAACGATGACCGCAGCATGGTTGAGTCCCTGGGCATCAACATCAACATGATTTACCGCGTGGTGTTTGCCTTGGGCGTGGCGCTGGCGGCGCTGGCGGGCATGCTGGCTTCGCCCATCTCCTCGGTGTTTCCCAATATGGGCAGCCATGTGCTCATCATCTCGTTTGTGATTGTGGTGATTGGCGGCATCGGCTCGGTTTGGGGCGCGTTGGTGGCAGCGCTTATCGTGGGTTTTGCCGACACCTTTGGCAAGGTGCTGATTCCTGAGCTGTCCGGCATCGCGGTGTATGTGGTGATGGCGCTGGTGCTGCTGTGGCGACCCGAAGGCATTCTGAAGAAAGGCTAACCCTCCCATGAGCACAACACATGTTTCCATTGTTTTCAAGCTGCTGGCGCTGGCCATGATTGCCAGCGTGCCGCTGTCGGGCGAGTCTTTCTATATGGAAATCGTCGGCAAAGTGCTGGTGATGGCTATCTTCGCTATGAGCTTGGATTTGCTGGTGGGCTTTACCGGCCTGGTCAGCTTTGGCCATGCGGCTTACTTCGGCATTGCCGCTTATGCCGCCGCCCTGTTTACCCTGCGCTATGACACGGCCAATCTGTGGCTGGTGCTGCCCGCCTCAGTGCTGATTGCGGCGCTGGCGGCCTTTGTGATTGGCCTGTTCGTGCTGCGCACCAAGGGCATCTACTTCATCATGGTGACGTTGGCTTTTGCGCAGATGGCCTACTTCATCTTCCACGATACGGCGCTGGGCGGCGGTTCGGACGGGATGTATCTGAACAACAAGCCTTCCACCTCGCTGTTTGGCTGGCAGCCTTTTGACTTGGGGGAGGAAGTCCACATGTTCTATTTCATCTTGGTGATGATGGTGCTGGTCTATCTCTTCCTGCACCGGGTGCTGCAATCGCCTTTTGGCCGTGTGCTGATTGGCATCAAAAGCAATGAGCACCGTATGCAGTCGCTGGGGTATCTGACCTTTCGCTACAAGCTGGGCGCATTCACCCTGGCCGGGGCGCTGGGCGGACTGGCGGGCTTTCTGTACGCCGTGCTGTTTGGCTTTGTTACGCCGGAGCTGCTGTCCTGGCACGAGTCGGGCAATGTGCTGCTGATGGTGATTTTGGGCGGCATGGGCAATCTGGTCGGCGCAATGGCTGGAGCCTTTATGTTCGAGGCCATGCGCGAGGTGTTTTCCGACCTGACCAAATACTGGCAACTGCTCATGGGCGGTGTGATTGTGGCTGTGGTGCTGTTCCTGCCGGACGGCCTGGCCGGGATTCCAGGGCGCATCAAACGCGCCTTGCAAGGAGGAGGCAGCCAATGAACACCGCAACGCATTCCCACAACACAGGCGCAGCCGAGGTGCTGCTCCAGGCCGATAAGTTAAGCCGCTACTTTGGCGGGCTGGCGGCTAACCAAGACATTAGCGTGACGCTAGAGCGGGGCATGATTCACGTCCTGCTTGGCCCCAACGGCGCGGGCAAATCCACCTGCATCAATATGCTTTCGGGCGACTTGCCACCCAGCCAGGGGCGGATTCACTTTATGGGGCAGGACATTACCGCCCTGAGCGCTGCGCAGCGCTCGCAAGTGGGCATTGGCCGCAGCTACCAGCGCACCAATATCTTCCCGCAGTTCACCGTGCTGGAAAACGTGCGCCTGGCCGCCCAGTCGCGCCGCCAGCAGCCTTGGCATATTTTCAGCAAGGCCATGCAGCAAAAATGGGCGCTGGAAAAAGCCCGCGCCTGCATTGAAGAGGCGGGCTTGAGCCAGCGCGTCGATTGGGTCTCTGGCGTACTGAGCCACGGCGAGCAGCGCCAACTAGAAATTGCCATGGTGCTGGCCACCGACGCACAGGTGCTGCTGCTGGACGAGCCACTAGCGGGCATGGGTTCAGAAGAATCGGCCAGCATGGTGGCGGTGCTCCAGCGCCTGCGCCCGACACGCGGCATTTTGTTGGTGGAGCACGATATGGATGCCGTCTTTGCTGTGGCCGACATGATTACGGTGATGGTCAACGGCCAATTGCTGGAATGCGGCCCACCCGCACAAATCAAGGCCAGTGAGGCCGTGCAACAAGCCTACCTGGGAACGGAGGAGAGCTTCCATGTCTAATCTGTCGAGCAATATGCTGCTGGAGGCCAAGGAAATTCACACCTACTACGGTGCTAGCCACATCCTGCACGGCATCAACTTCCATATCCGCGAGGGCGAGGGCATTGCCCTGATGGGGCGCAACGGCATGGGCAAATCCACCCTCATCAAAAGCATGTTGGGCTTGGTGCGCCCGCGCCATGGCCGGGTGCTGGTGCGTGGGGATGACCGCAGCCGGGCGCGTACCTACCAAATCGCCCAGCAAGGCATTGCCTATGGGCCCGAGGGGCGCGGCATCTTCAAAAGCCTGACGGTGCGCGAAAACCTGGTAATGGCCGCCCGCGCCGGTATTGACGGCAGGCGCGAATGGACGTTTGAGCGGGTGATGGAAACCTTCCCCCGCCTGGGCGAGCGCATCAACAACGGCGGCTGGCAACTGTCTGGCGGTGAGCAGCAGATGCTGACCATTGGTCGCGCCCTGATGACCAACCCTGACCTGCTGATTCTGGACGAGGCCACCGAAGGGCTGGCTCCGCTGATTGCCATGGAGATATGGCGCATCATCCAGACCATTCGCGAAACGGGCATTGCCACCGTCATCGTCGATAAGAACCACGGCGCAGTCACCAGCATTTGCGACCGCGCCATGATTTTGGTCAAAGGCCAAGTGGTGTTCGATGGCAGCAGCGAAGAAATCCGCGCCCAGCCCGAGCTGATTCAACAGCACTTGGGTGTTTAAGAGTTCAGAGCGCGTGAACACGTTCTAACGCCCTGTGCCCTGCACCCTTTGCC
>JAHAYB010000068.1 GCA_018384835.1 Comamonas sp. | reverse complement strand
GTCTTTAGCAACCAGTAGCTTGCTCAGGACGGGGTCTTTGTTGATCGCTTCTTTCACCAGTTGTTGGGTGGAAACGGAGGTAGCGGTCAAGGTAGCGCTGTTGTAGTTAGGCACACTGGCCACGACTTCAAAGCCGTTGGTGTAGGCATCGGCATCAGGGGCGATTACGCCTGCGCCAGCAACGGAGCCGCCGGAGAAGGTCACGCGCACGCTGAATGCTTTGCTTGCACCTGCGCTGTTGAGGTCATCGTTGGTGTTGCCACCAGCTTGAGCGCCGAAAACCCAAGAGGCTTTGTCAGCTACATCGTTGAGGTACACAGCGTCGTTACCTGCGCCTGCTTCCACGACGAAAGCGCCGCCGCCAGTGGTGGTAACGGTATCGTCACCAGCGCCTGCGTTGATGCTCAGGTTGGCGTTTTTCTTGCTGTTTTCGTACCAGTTAGCACCGCCTTGGTTATCAGTGATGTTCACGGTAATTTTGTCGTTACCTGCGCCGCTGTTGACTTTGAGCACAAAGTCTTCGCGGGTGGTGGTGCCGTTGTAGTTGAGGTTGCTGTTGCTGATGTCTAGGTTCAGCGTATCGTTGCCGCCGCCCAGGTTGTAGGCGAAGGTGACGTTGTCAGCAGTCAAAGCAGCGGTGTGGCTATCTTTGAGGTTGAAGTATTTAGCAACAACTTCGTCGGTCAAGGCGGCCTTCAAGCTCAGGTTGTTGGCAAACTCGGTGGCGTTAAAGGTTTTAACGTCTTTGAGTGCAATGCCGTCCACGGTGCTGGTAGCGGTGTTGTCGTTACCGATGTAGAGGTCAGCTTTGCTGCCTGCGGCAGATTTGATGTTGACTTCTTGCAGGGTGTTGTTGGTCGATTTCAACGCGGCCAGGCTGCTGTTTTGGGTGGCATCGCCTTTAACGGTGATGTTGAACACTTCCACGCCTTGGTTTTGGCTGTGTTGGGTTCCGTTCCACTCGTTCAGGCCATCGCCAGCCATGCCGCCAACGGTGAGTACACCGCCGTCGCCATCACGGCCAACTTTTTCCAGCTCAATGGTGGAGGTAACGCGGCATTCGGACTCAACCGCTTGTCCACCACGGCCGTACACGTCAAAGTCGCCAGGGGCGTTGGAGGAGTTCACAAAGCCAATGTACTTAACAACGCTGCTGCTGGAGTTGAGCACGAATGCAGGCACGGGGCGAGCAATCAGGCCACCTTCCAAAGCGACGTTGGTGCGGGGGTTGCTGTAGTCCAGGCCCAGGGTGATGTCGGCAGGGATTTCGCCAGCGGCTTGTTTTTCAGCCAGAACGGTTTGCAGCACGGCCACGTAGGCTTCGTGGGTGGTGGCTTCGACACGCTGCTCATCGGTCATTTCGATGGCGTATTCCACATCGTCCACGCTAAAGCGCAGGCCGTTGACGTTGATGTCGGCCAGGCGTTGGTCGTCGTTGAGTTCGCGGTCAGGCCATTTGTTGGGGCGTTGGCCGGTTTGGATTTGCAGCTCTGCGTCTTGGTCCAGCAGGTAGAAGTGTGCTTGGCTGGTCAGGTCTGCGCCGCAAACGAGGTAGTCGTTGTCAAACAGCACGGTCAGGTCAGCAGCAGCGCCAGTGGAGGTGTTGGTGGGTGCCGAGTGGTCGTACACGATGGTGACGCTTTCGGTCACTTTACGGTTGCTGTAGTCTTCATCTTTCACGCCGTCGCCGCTGTTGTTGGTGCGGGTGGTCATGTTGTAGATGGTCAGGTCGGTGTTGCTTTGTACCGAGCCGATTTTGTTCACGCCTTTGAGTTCGGCAGCGTCAACAGTGACTGCTTGCCAGTTACGAGCGCCACCTAGAGCGGTGATTTCGATGTTTTCAACGCTGTTGGTGCTGGGGCGAATGGCGGTGCTAGGGCCAGCATTCAGTGCAGAAGCGGCTTGCACGGTGGCTTTAAGGGTGTCGGTGCCAGCGCCGCCTTTGAGGGTGTCGCCAGTGCCCAGGGTGTTGGTTTGCTCGCCGTTGACGTTTTGTGCAATGTTGGCAATGAAGGTGTCGTTGCCGGTGGTGCCTGCCAGGTTGTCTTGGCCGGTGGTCAGGGTGAAGGTTTTGTTGGTGTCAGCTTGGCCGTCTTTGGCCGCTTGCACGGTGGCGCGGTCGTTGGTCACGTTGGCAATCAGGCCGCCCAGCTCGCTCAGGTCTTTGCTGGCAACCAGTACGTCTTCGGTGAAGAACTTGGCCACTTCTGCTTTGTTGCTCAGCATGGTGGCGGTTTTGCCCCAGGAGGCGCTGTCAGCAGGTTTGTTGGACAGGTTTTCAAACAGGGTGTAAACCACGTCGCCTTTGCTGATGCCGCTGTTCAGGGCACCTACCACGTCTGCTACGGCGGCGGCTTTGGCTTCAGCGCCAGCGCTTTCGCCAACAACGTTTTCGATGAGCTTAGTGGCAAATTGTTCGTTGCTCAGGTAGTCGGGGTACAGGTTTTTGAACTGCGACTTGCCGGTGTAGATGTTGACGATTTCTTGTGTGCTAGAGCCGTTGCTGTAAGCATCGTTGATTTGGTTCATGTATTCGACGCCAGGTACTGCGCCGAAGGTGACGATAAAGAACTTGTAAGCATCAGCTCTTTGTTGGTCGGTCATTGCCATTAGAGGTTCTCCTGAAGGACAAAAGGTAGTGAGGAAAAAAAGAAAAAAGCACAAGCTTTGCTTTCGCCAGTGCCACTATAGCCGCCCATGTGATGGCCTGTTGCCTGCCAAAGGGCTGGGCATGGGTTTTAGGGCATTAGCGGTTGAGGCTGATTGTCAGTGATAGACCCATCGCTGCCAACAAAAGTTGCACTAACGATGTGATGAGCATCACACACTAAGGCATAAAACCCACAAATTTACCCCAATCTGCCAAGTTTGGCTGGCGCTTAGGGCGCATTGATGGTTTCAGCCACGCCGCCGCTACTGGCAAAGGGCAGCGCATTATGCGGGAAAAATGCGCTTTGCCCTAGCAGCAAGGCTGCTTAACCTGGGGTTGATTGCTGGGTGCAGTAACGGGCGATTTGCTGCTGGGTGCGGGCAACCTCTTGCTGGCGCTGGGCGCTGCTCATGGTGGTGCGCTGGCCTTGCTCGTTCACTTGCGCTAGGGCGCTGCTGCTTTGTAGGGTGCGCAGTGCGGCCTGGGCGCGGCGGCAGTTGTCTTGGCGCTGGGCGGCTTGTTGGCGCTGCGCTTGGGCTTGCTGTTCGCGCTCTTGGGCGGTGGGCTCGCTGGGAGCAGGGGTGCTAGGTGCGGGGGTATTGGGTGCTGGCGTGGGGGCTTGCTCTTGAGCCTCTGCGGGCGCTTCTGCTTCTTCTTCGGGAACGCGGGGCAGGGCGCTGCAGGCGGCTGGCCCGGCGGTGCTGGCCGGGCGTTGCAGTAGCTGCGCGGGGGGGATGTGTGGGGGCGGTGGGCGGTCGCTAAAGGTTTTGCGGCCATGCTC
>JAHAYB010000042.1 GCA_018384835.1 Comamonas sp. | reverse complement strand
GCCTGGATTTCATTTGTGCCCTCGTAAATCATGCTGACGCGGGCATCGCGCAGGTGTTGCTCTACGCCCCATTCGCGGATATAGCCGTGGCCGCCAAAGACTTGCAGGCAATCGCTCGCACCGGTAAAGCCTTGGGCGGTAAAGGCGGCTTTGATGACTGGGGTGGCCAGTTGGCACCATTGCTGGGCGCGTTGGCGGCGCTGGGCGTTGGGGTGGTGCTCGGCCAGGTCTAGCTCTAGGGCGGTTTGGTAGGCCAGTACGCGCCCTGCATCGACCCAGGCGCGTTGGGTGTCGAGCAGGCGGCGTATGGCGGGGTGTTCGATGATGGGGCTGGTGCTGGTTTTGCCGGGGGCGCGCATTTGCAGGCGCTCTTGGGCGTAGGCGTGGGCTTTTTGCCAGGCCGCATCCAGATGTGCCAGCCCTTGCAGGCTGACTTGCAGGCGGGCGGCGTTCATCATGACGAACATGGCATTCAAGCCCTGCCCGGCCTGGCCTACCAGCCAGCCCTTGGCGGCCTCAAAGCGCAGAACGCAGGTAGCGCTGGCGTGTAGCCCCATTTTTTCTTCGATGCGCTCGCACACGACGGCGCTGCGGCTGCCGTCGGGGTAGTGCTTGGGTATCAGAAACAGGCTCAAGCCCCTGGGGCCGGCGGGTGCATCGGGTTCACGCGCTAGCACCAGGTGCAGGATGTTGTCGGTCAGGTCATGGTCGCCATTGCTGATGAAGATTTTGCTGCCGCTGAGGTGGTAGCTGCCATCGGGCTGGCGCTCGGCCTTGGTGGTGCATAGCCCTAAGTCGCTGCCCGCTTGTGCCTCGGTCAGGCACATGGTGGGCAGGATTTGGCCGCTGGCCAGCTCGGGCAGGTATTGGGCTTTCAACGCGTCGCTGGCGTAGTGGCGCAGGCATTGGTAAGCGCCGTGCAGCAGGCCGGGGGACATCGTCCAGCTATGGTTGGCGGCCAGCAGCCCTTCGTACAGCAGCACTTGTAGCACGCTGGGCAAGCCTTGGCCGCCGTCTTCGGGGGCGGCGCTGAGGCTGGGCCAGCCAGCGGCAACAAATGCCTGGTAGCTGTCGCGAAAGCCGGGCGGCAGGCGTACCTGGCCGTCCTGGCATTGCGCTCCGACTTCGTCACCGCTGCGGTTTAGCGGCGCGATGTGGTCGTTGATAAAGCGCCCCGCCTCGTCCAGTACCTGCTGCATCAAGTCGGCATCGACCTCGGCAAAGGCCTCGATGGCGGCCAGTTGCTGGGGTGCTTGCAGGACATGGCGCACGATAAAGCCCATGTCTTAGGAGGGGGTGCGGTAGGTGTTCATGGTGAGAAGGGGCGCGTATCTATCAAGCAGGTTGAAGTCAGGTTGCAATAAGTCGTGTGAAAGGGGCGGGGTGGCTTACGGTTCGACTTTGAACTCGCCGTTGGTGACCCGCATCATCACGCCGGTTTCGTTGGTGTAGCCCCAGTGGTCAGCGGGTGTCCAGTTGAGTACGCCTTGGGAGACGACCAGCGGGCCAATCTGCTCAAAGGCATCGCGTAGGGCGGCGCGGAACTCGGGGCTGCCGGGTTTGCCTTTTTGCAGTGCCAGGGGCACGGCTTTTTCCAGCACCAGTACCGAGTCATAAGCGTGCGCGGCAAACTGGGTGCGCGAGTTTTTGCCGTAAGCCTGGTCGTACTGCTGGGCGTAGCGGATGGATTCGGCCTTGGAGGGGTGGTTGGCCGGCAGTTGCTCGGCCAGCACGGCAGGGCCGGAGACGATGAAGCCGCCTTCCACCGCCTTGCCGCCTACGCGCACCATTTCACGGGTGGCGGCGGCGTGGGTTTGGTAAATTTTGCCTTTGTAGCCGCGCTCAATCAGGGCGGCGTGGGGCATGGCAGCGCCACTGCCCGAGGCTACGACCAAAACTGCGTCGGGCTTAGAGGCGGCCAGCTTGACCGATTGCCCCGTTACGCTGGTGTCTGAGCGCGAAAACC
The DNA here is from genome assembly GCA_018384835.1 of Comamonas sp. Classification (GTDB taxonomy): domain Bacteria; phylum Pseudomonadota; class Gammaproteobacteria; order Burkholderiales; family Burkholderiaceae_C; genus Comamonas. The sequence goes on along the minus strand of JAHAYB010000042.1, from coordinate 3,731 downwards.
GCTCTATCAGGCCAACGTTAATGCCTGCCGCCTCTGCCATGGGTTTGAAGTCTTGCAACCAGGTTTCGCCATAGGCATCGCTATAGCCCAGAAAGCCGACGGTTTTTACGCCCTGCTTTTTCATGTGCTCAATCACGGCGTAGCTCATGACGGCGTTGGACTGGGGCAGGCGAAACAGCCATTTGTCCTTGCCCTCGGGGGTGGCTACGGGCGACCAGGAGATTTGTGGGGTCTGCGCCTCTTCCGCTACTTGGGTGATGGCAGCGGCCACCGGGGTAGCAACTGAACCCATGATGACATCCACCTGGTCACTGCTGACAAAGCGCTTGGCAATGGTTACGCCTTGGGTGGGGTCGGTGGCATCGTCCATCACGATGACTTTGAGCTTTTCCCCAGCAATCTCTTTCGGCCAGAGTTTGATTTGCTGGCCAACGGGAATGCCCAGGGCAGAAGCGGGGCCGGTCAGTGGGGCAATCACGCCAATGGTGATGTCTGCCCAGCTTAGGCTGCTAGCGGCCAGGGCGGTGGCGGCGGCCAGGGCTTTCAAAGTGAAGTGGTGGGTGCGGCGCATGGGGTTGTCTCCTAGGGGGAAGTAAGTAAATAAAAGCGCGGGGAAAACAAGGGAAAGAAGTCAGTGCTGGCAGCGATAGGCAGCAGTATTTAGGCGCTAGCGCTGCATTGCTGGCGGATAAAGTCCGGCACGGGCACGGCTTGCAAGCGCCCGCCTGCGGGATGGATGCAGAAGGCGCGGGTTTCGCGCCCCTCGCACAGCAGGGTGTCGTCGCGGAAAATTTGGTGGTGCTGCACAAAGGTTTTGGCCGCCCAAGATTCAATGCAGGTATGCACTACCAGGGTTTCGCCATAGGTGGCGGGGCGGTAGAACTTGGTGTTGATTTCCAGCAAGGGCGTGCCGATGATGCCGGTTTGCTCGCGCAGCTCGCTCCAGGGCGGGATGCCGCATTGGCGGAAAAAATTCAGGGAAGAGGCATCCATCCACTTACAAAAGTTAGGGAAGAAGACGATGCCTGCCGGGTCGCAGTCGCCAAACATGACCTGCAAGCGGTATTGCGTGGTTTTGGTGGGGGCAGCGGTGGCCGTGGCGGCAGTGGTTGCGGTGGTATTCATAAGGCGTTTTCCGTTCAAACAAGAGGCACTAAGGTGCATCAACGCGGCGCAAGGCGCAGCGCACCATCTAGGCGAATGACCTCGCCATTCAAATGCCCGTTGGTCACGATGTGGCAGGCCAGGTCGGCAAACTCGCTGGGATGCCCCAGGCGCTGCGGGAAGGGGATGGAGGCGGCCAGCGATTGCTGCACGGCCTCGGGCAGCACCTCCATGAGTGGGGTGGCGAACAGGCCGGGGGCAATGGTGCAGGCGCGAATGCCGTGCTGCGCCAGGTCACGCGCCAGCGGTAGGGTCATGCCGACAATGCCGGCCTTGCTGGCGCTATAGGCTTCCTGACCCACTTGACCATCAAAAGCGGCCACGCTGGCGGTAAGCACAATTGCGCCGCGCTCGCCATCTTGCAGGGGGGGCAGGGCGGCGCATTCGGCGGCAAACAGGCGGGCGGCGTTGTAGCTGCCCAGCAGGTTGATGTTGACCACGCGGGCAAAGTCTTCCAGCGGGGCGGGGCTGCCGTCTCGGGCGACGATGCGCTTGGCCGTGCCAATGCCTGCGACGTGCATCAGGATACGCGCCGTTCCATGCGCGGCGCTGGCCTGGGTAAAGGCGGTTTGCAGGCTGTCGGCCTGGCTGACATCGGCTTGCAAGGCCAGGCCGCCAATCTCGGCAGCCACGGCGCGGGCGTTGTCCAGGTTGAGGTCCACAATGGCAACTTTTGCCCCTTGCTGCGCCAAAGCGCGGGCGGTGGCTGCGCCCAGGCCGGAGCCACCGCCGGTGACGATGGCCGCTTGTCCTTGAATCTGCATAAGCGTGGGTTCTTTCTATGGATAGGTGAAACGTGGATGCGTTGAAGCGTTGAAACTTCAAGCGGCGCTGGGGTTTTCCAGCAGCAAGGCAATGCCCTGACCCCCGCCAATACAGGCCGAGGCCACGCCCCAGCGCTGGCCGCTGCGTTGCAGCTCGCGTGCCAGGGTGATGGTCAAGCGCACGCCGGTCATGGCTAGGGGGTGTCCTAGGGCGATTGCGCCGCCGTTGACGTTCAGGCGCTCCTCATCCAGCCCCAGCTCTTGGGCGACGGCCAGGGTTTGTGCGCCCTGGGCTTCGTTGATTTCAAAGCGGCCAATGTCAGACAGATTCAGGCCGCTGCGCTCTAGCAGCAGGCGAATGGCAGGGGCAGGGCCAATGCCCATGATTTCTGGCGGCACGCCCACAGCGGCAGAGGCCACCACTCGCGCCAGCGCCTGTTTGCCCTGGGCTTGCATATAGCTGCCCGAGGCCACAATTGCCGCTGCCGCACCATCCACCAGCGCCGAGGAGTTGCCCCCCGTCTGCACCCCACCGGGAAAGACGCTGCGCAGCTTGCTCAAAGCCTCCAGCGGCGAGGGTCGGGGGTGGCTGTCCTGGGTGGCGCTGCCCGCTTTGCCCGAGAGCTTGATGCGCCGGGGCTGGTAGCCTTCCAGGGTGAAGGTTTCGTTCTCCACGGGCACGATTTCACCGGCCAGAAAACCGCTTTCCTGCGCCGCCAGAGCGCGGGCAAAAGAGCGGGCGGCAAAGGCATCCACCGCTTCGCGGCTGATGCGGTAGCGCTGCGCCAGGTTCTCAGCGGTTTGAATCATGTTGATGTCTGCCGCCGGGTCTTTGAGCGCCTCCCACATATAGTCTTGGAAGTTGACGGGTGCGCCCAGCTTGAAGCCGCTGCGATGCTCGAAGGCAGCAATCGGGTTGCGCGTCATGTTCTCAGTGCCCACCACCAGCGCCGCCTGGCAAGCGCCGCCCTGGATATGCTCGCCCGCTTGGCGAAACAGCTCAAACCCCGTGCCGCAAATGCGCTGCACCATGATGGCGGGCACAGCCTGGGGCACACCGGCGTACAGGCCAATATGGCGCGGCAGAAAGAACTGGTAGCAGTCGCCCGGAGCCATATTGCCCGCTACGACAGAGCCAATATCGGCCGCATCCACGCCCGCCTGTGCCAGCACGGCGCGGGCGGCCTTGATGCCCAGGTCGGTGGGCGAGACGCTGGCAAACGCGCCGCAGTAATCCATCATGGGGGTGCGCAGGCCAGCCAGCAGCCACACATCGTCAAAAGCGTTAAAAAATCCAGCCATCACAATCTCCTTGGGGGGCTTTATTTCAGTGCCAGCACGGGGGCTGGGGCAGTCGTACTTGCAGCGGCAGGCGGCTCGGTGGTAATCACCGTGTACCCAGCGGTGGGGGTGTAGAGGGCTTGCACGCAATCGTCACGCAGGCGTAGCACGGCGCGTTGGTTCAGGCTGCCTTTGTCGGTGATTTCGCCTAGCTCGCTGCTGGCGCTCTGGTGCATCAACATCAGGCGGCTGACACGGTTGGCGCTGCCGGTGGCGCTGGCTACCAGGGCTTGCACTACGGTGTGGAATTTGGCCAGCACGGCGGGATGCTCCAGCACCTGCGTCATGGGGGCATCGGCGGGCAAATCAGCGGCCAATTCGCGCACGGCGGGGGTGGGGAAAATCAAAGCGCCGACGCTGCTGCGGTTCAGGCCGGTAATGACCACATCCTGGATATAGGGCGTGCCCGCAGCAATCACCCGCGCCCGTAGGGGGCCAACGCTGACGAAGGTTCCGGTGGTG
>JAHAYB010000035.1 GCA_018384835.1 Comamonas sp. | reverse complement strand
GACCACCTCAAAATGGCGCACGAACTAGGCGTACACACCATCCGCGTAGCCACCCACTGCACCGAAGCCGACGTATCCGAACAGCACATCACCATGGCTCGCAAACTGGACATGGATACCGTTGGCTTCCTGATGATGGCGCACATGAACGACAGCCAAGGCTTAATCAAACAAGCCAAGCTGATGGAAGGCTACGGTGCCAACTGCATCTACGTCACCGACTCGGCAGGCTACCTGCTGCCCGACCAGGTGAAAGAACGCCTGAGCGCCGTGCGCGATGCCTTGAAGCCTGAAACCGAGTTGGGCTTTCACGGCCACCACAACCTAGCCATGGGTGTCGCCAATAGCGTCGCTGCCATTGAAGCCGGTGCCAACCGCATTGACGCGGCCAGCGCAGGCTTGGGTGCAGGTGCAGGCAACACCCCGATGGAAGTGCTGGTGGCTGTGCTTGACCGCATGGGCTACGAAACCGGCGTGGACGTTTGGAAAATCCAAGACGTGGCTGATGACCTGGTAGTGCCCATGATGGACTTCCCCATCCGCATTGACCGCGATGCGCTGACGCTAGGTTACGCCGGTGTCTATGGCAGCTTCCTGCTGTTTGCCAAGCGTGCCGAGAAGAAGTACGGCATCCCAGCGCGTGAACTGCTGGTAGAGCTGGGCAGGCGCGGCATGGTCGGCGGCCAGGAAGACATGATTGAAGATACCGCGCTGACTATGGCGCGTGAGCGTGGCCTGAGCATTCCTGCTTAACACACGCTGGCAGCTTGTGCAGTAATCCGCAGAAGCCAAAAAGCTGCCGCCCAGCCCTTAGCCCTCTACTGCACGGGCGGCGTTGGGTGGCAGTGAGATGACAACACATCGGCTTTTGCCACGGCTAGGAGACATTCAATGGCATACAAAGCATTGCTGCTAGGCTTATTTGTGGTGCTGGCTGCGCTGGTCAGCCCCGGCTCCCAAGCGTGGCTGCCTTGGCCGTTATTGCATGACTTGGCCTGGGGGGTGTGGTTGGCGCTTTCTTTATCTTGTGCTTGGCGTGCTTGCTACGCAGGGGATAAAAATCGCAATGTAGCGCAGGCTCTAAACCGTGTGGGCGAGCACGCGCTGGATGTCACCGTGAACAACGCCAGCATGATGTCCTCCTTCACCCGAGTGGTCGCCCTCTCGCGTGAGCAGGGTCACATCCTGCAAAACCTGCACCAAAGCGTGGACGGCCTCAATAGCAGTGCAGACACCGTTACCCAAGCCAGCCTAAGCACCCAGCAAGAGGTCGAGGCCATGACCAGCCTAGCCTCTCAGGGCGATACCTTGGTGTGCCAAACCACCGAGCACATGGCCTCACTAGAAAATTCTGCCCAAGAACTCGATGGTCGCTTTCGCGAGGTCAAGGCGCACACGCAGGCGATTGAGGGCATTTTGTCCATCATCCACAACGTGTCTATGCAAACCAATCTGCTCTCACTCAACGCAGCGGTAGAAGCCGCCCGCGCTGGCGAGGCTGGCCGTGGTTTTGCGGTCGTAGCCGATGAAGTGCGCCAGCTTGCCCAGCGCACCAACACTGCGACGGTGGATATTCGCCGCATGGTCGAGCACATCACCGCCAGCACCCAAGCGGCAGACCTGCACCTGCAAACCGTGTTGGGCGACATTCAGGCAAGCGTACAAAACACCCGCAGCACCAGCGCCGCCCTAACCGATATTTGTGAACGCGCTGCCAAAACCCTAGAAAGCGCCACCACCTTGGCACATGCCATTGACAGCCAAAGCCACTTTAGCCAAGCCCTGCGCGAGCAAGCCCAGCAGCAGCGGCAAAAAGCCGAAGAATCGGTGCAATGGGTAGGCAGCAGCAACAACCAACTGCGCGTTGTGCAACTTGAGCTAGGACGGCTGAAAAATGAAATCACTAGCCTTCAGCCGCCACGCTACGCCCTGGACGTACTGATGGACTGCATTGAAGAGATGCGTGCCTGCAACATCCTTGTCATGAATGCCGAAAACTGGCAGCAAGCCGAGCCAGTGGCCGTGCGCATTGCCCAACTCGATAGCCAGTTAGACAGTGCCTGGCAGCCTTGGCAAAACCGCTATGCCAGCCAACACCAGGCTGGCGCACAAGCCTTTAGCCAAGCCCTGCACGCCTACCGCCAAGTACGCAACCAAGTGCTGGAGCTAGCCCGGCAAGGGGACTTTGCCCGTGTGCGCGTGCAAGTGCCGCAGCAAGTGCGCCCTGCTTACGACCATATCAAGGCCATGCTCACAGAGCTGCAAGCCGTGCAAAAGCCCAACCCCTCGGCGGTGGCGGGCATCACCCTGCCTGGTCGGCAGGCAGTGGCAGTATTGGGGGTGGGCAAGCCATCAGGAGCGCTTTGAACAATATGCAATCACCCAGGCGCATAGCAGGCAGCACTGCTTATTGACGCACCCGCACCCGCCTCACATCCACTTTTTTACCCTCTCTTTTCTTACCGCTATTGGAGAATTTTTTATGGCACTGAATCAACAAACCATCGAGCAACTGGCCGAATACCTGGAAAACTGCCAGCTACAAGCCAAAGACACCCCCAAAATCACCGATACCCATCCCGATATGGATTGGGATGATGCCTACGCCATTCAAGACACCATCTTGCAGCGCAAGCTCTCACGCGGGGCGCGTGTTGTGGGCTTGAAGGCGGGCCTCACCTCCCACGCCAAAATGCGCCAAATGGGGGTGACTGACCCCGTGTTTGGCTTCTTGGTGGATGAGTACATCGTCAACGAGGGCGATACCGTCAACACCGCCGAGCTGATTCACCCCAAGGTCGAGCCTGAAATCGCCTTTGTCATGAAGCACGCCCTAAAAGGCCCAGGTTGCCACATTGGCGCAGTGCTGGCCGCTACCGACTTTGTCATGCCCGGCATTGAGGTGATTGACAGCCGTTACCGCGACTTCAAATTCGACCTGAAAAGCGTGGTGGCCGACAACACCTCTGCCGCTCGCTTTGTGGTGGGCGGCCAGCCCGTGCGCCCTGACAGCGTAGATTTGCGCACCGTGGGCATCGTGCTAGAGAAAAACGGCGAACCCGTTGCTCTGGGCGCAGGCGCTGCCGTCCTCGGCCACCCCGCCGCTGCCATTGCCATGCTGGCCAACCACCTGGGTCGCCGTGGCCAGGAAATTCCTGCGGGCAGCGTGATTCTGTCTGGTGGCGTGACCGAAGCCGTGGCCGTAGCCGCTGGCGACAATGTGACTTTGCGCGTGCAAGGCATGGGCTCGGTCGGCCTGATTTTTGCCTGATTGCCAGCCCTACCGTCCATATTTTTTAAGGAGACCCCCAGCCATGCCTTTTGCCCAGATTTACCTGCTCGAAGGTCGTACCGAAGAGCAAAAAAAAGCCGTGATTGAAAAAGTCACCCAAGCCCTGGTGGAGGCCGTTGATGCCCCCATCGCCAATGTGCGCGTATGGATTCAGGAAGTGCCCAAAGAGAACTGGGGCATCTCTGGCGTTACTGCCAAAGACCTGGGGCGCTAGGTAGGTGTTAGGCGCTAACCCAGCCTAAAAAACAATAGGGCTTAAGTAATAGGGCTTGTGATTTCTAAATGGAATCACAAGCCCTGTTTTTTTGATTGGATAGAAATCACCAAGCCGCTTACAGTCTCTTTCATCCCGCCGGTTTGATGGCCTTGGCCAGCATTCCAACACCCCTAAAGCATTGAACGACGATAGAAAGAGACAGCCCCCATGCCCAGCCTGATTCGCCACTACATCAACGGCCAGTTTGTAGAGACTGAAAAACGCTTCCAAAACATCAACCCCCTCAATGGTCGCTTGGTTTCTGAGGTATGTGAGGCTAGCCAGGCCGAAGTGGATGCCGCCGTTAAAGCCGCCCGCGCAGCCATGGATGGCTCCTGGGGGCGTATGCCCGTAGCCGAACGCGCCCAGTGGATGCACCGCATTGCCGATGGCATTGAAGCGCGTTTTGAAGAATTTGTGGCCGCTGAAGTGGCGGATACAGGTCGCCCCGTTAAACAAGCGCGCACCCTGGATGTGCCACGCGGCATTGCCAACTTTCGCTTTTTTGGCGATTTGATTAAAACCGCCCATACCGAATGTTTTGAGACCACCACCGCCTCGGGCGACCGGGCATTGAACTACACCGTGCGCAAGCCCCTGGGGGTGATTGCCGCCATCTCGCCCTGGAACCTGCCCATGCTGCTGTTTAGCTGGAAGGTGGCTCCCGCCCTGGCGATGGGCAATGCGATTGTGGCCAAACCCTCGGAAGAAGCGCCGTCTTCCGCTGCTCTGCTGGCTCAGGTCATGCACGATATTGGCCTGCCCGCTGGTGTATTCAATCTGGTGAATGGCCTGGGCGGCGGCTCTACAGGTGAGTTCATGACCAGCCACCCCGGTATTGATGCCGTGACCTTCACCGGCGAATCGCGCACAGGCTCGCACATCATGAAGGCCGTGGCCGATGGGGTGAAGGATATTTCCTTTGAACTGGGCGGCAAGAACGCGGCCATCGTCTTTGCCGATGCGGATTTTGACAAGGCCGTGGATGGCGTGCTGCGCTCTTCCTTCACTAACTCTGGCCAGGTCTGCCTGTGCTCTGAGCGGGTGCTGGTGCAGCGCCCAATTTTTGAGCGCTTTGTGGCTGCCCTGAAAGAAAAGACCGAAGCCCTGCGCCTAGGCTGGCCGATGGATGAGGACACCGATATCGGCCCGCAAATCTCCAAAGAGCACCAGCAAAAAGTGCTGTCCTACTTTGAGCTGGCGCGGGAAGAAGGCGCAACCGTCGTCACCGGCGGCCAAGTGCCCGTCTTTGGCGATGAGCGCGACCAAGGCTCCTGGGTGCAACCCACCATCTGGACGGGGCTGCCCGACAGCGCCCGCTGCCTGCGTGAAGAGGTGTTTGGCCCGGTCTGCCATATTGCCCCCTTTGACACGGAAGAAGAGGCCGTAGCCCGCGCCAACGACAGCGCCTACGGCCTGGCCGCCGCCATCTGGACGCAAGACATCACCCGCGCCCACAATGTGGCGCAGCGTATGCGTGCTGGCCTGGTGTGGATAAACACCTGGTATCTGCGCGACCTGCGCACCCCCTTTGGCGGCGTGCGCCTATCGGGCATTGGCCGCGAAGGGGGGCGACACTCGATGGACTTCTATTCCGAAACCACCAATATCTGCGTCAAGCTATAACCCAAGCTATAACCCCAAGGAGACAAACAGCATGTCAGACAACACACAAAGTAAAGCCACCCTGGTTAGCGGCAAGGCCACACCCAGGGGCAAGTTCCCGCATATCAAGCGGGCGGGGGATTTTTTGTTTATCTCCGGCACTAGCTCGCGCCGCCCGGACAACAGCCTGGCTGGCGTACACCAGGTCGATGGCATGGGCGCTATGCGCCTGGACATTGCCGAGCAAACCCGCGCCGTGATTGAGAACATGCGCGACATTCTGCAAAGCGTAGGCGCTGACCTGAGCGACTTGGTGGAAATCAGCACCTTCCTGGTCGATATGAACGACTTTGCCGCCTACAACCAGGTGTATGGGGAGTACTTTGACTACGACGGCCCCACGCGCACCACGGTGGCCGTCCACCAACTGCCCCACCCGCATCTGCGCATTGAAATCAAGGCCGTGGCTTACAAGCCGCTTTAAGGCTAGCGAGCACATTTACCTCACCACAAGGAGACAAACCATGGAACTCAAATACGGCATCCCCAAAAACCTCATGGGCTGGGTTCAAGCCCATAGCGACCAGCTCAAGCCCCCGGTGTGCAACGCGGCGCTTTTTCCTGACGGCAACTACATCATCAACATGGTGGGTGGCGGCAATACCCGCACCGACTTTCACGACAACCCAACTGAGGAAATCTTCTACCAAATCCGTGGCACGGCCTATATCAACATCTGGGACCGTGGCCGCTTTGAGCGCGTGGACTTGAAAGAGGGCGATGTTTGGTTGATGCAGCCGCACTTGCAGCACTCCCCCCAGCGCCCTGACCCCAATGGGCTGTGCTTTCTGGTGGAACTCAAGCGCCCAGAAAAAGCCATTGACTCGCTGCGCTGGTATTGCGCCAACTGCGCCCACGAGGTGTGGGGTGCCAGCATGGAGCTGACCGACCTGGTGGCCGACCTGCCGCGCACTTACAAGCAGTTCTACGCCCTGAGCGAGCAAGAGCGCACTTGCCCGAACTGCGGCACCGTCCACCCCGGCGCGGATTACAGCCACTGGCACCAGCAATTGCTGGACTCGCAAGCCAAGGCTTGAGCTGAGCGTATCCAGCGCACCCAGCGCCTCCAGCCCCTCCACCAGCAAAACTACAAAACCAGTACAAGGAAGCACCCACCATGATTGATATGCACGCCCATATTTTCCCCACCATCTCGCGTGAACAGGCGTACGCGCTTGACCCCGAGCAAGGCCCCTGGCTGCGCGTGGACGGTGGCGGCAAAGGCATGATGATGCGCGGCGAGCAGGAGTTTCGCCCGGTTCACGCCCCCCTGTGGGATGCCGATGCCCGTCTGGCCGACCTCGACCGTGATGGGGTGGATGTGCAAATCGTCAGTGCTACCCCCTTGATGTTTGGCTACGCCCTGGATGCGCAAAAGGTGGCCGACTGGGCAGAGCGCATGAATGACTTGACGCTGGAGCATTGCCAAAAACATCCCCAGCGCCTCAAGGCTTTGGCACAGGTACCGCTGCAAAACACCGAGCTGGCCTGCCGTGTGGCTTCAAGTGCCAAGGCCAGCGGCCATGTGGGCGTGCAGATTGGCAACCACGTGGGCGACCGCGACCTGGACGACGAGCAGTTGGTAGAGTTTCTGCACCACTGCGCCGTTAACGACATTCCTGTGCTGGTACACCCTTGGGACATGATGGGCGGCGCTCGCATGAAGCAGTGGATGCTGCCCTGGCTGGTAGCCATGCCTGCTGAAACCAGCCTGGGCATTCTGTCGCTCATCCTGTCCGGCGCATTTGAGCGCTTGCCGCGCTCGCTCAAAATCTGCTTTGCCCACGGCGGCGGTGCATTCGCCTTCAACCCTGGGGCGCGTGGACAACGCCTGGAAGCAGCGCGACATTGTGCGCAAGGACTGCCCTAATCTGCCCTCCAGCTATGTGAATCGCTTCTATGTGGACTCTGCTGTGTTTGACCAAGGGGCGCTGCGCCTGCTGGTCGATGTCATGGGCAGTGAGCGCGTCATGCTGGGTTCTGACCACCCCTTCCCGCTGGGGGAGATACCCATAGGCCAATTAGTGCAGAGTAGCGAGGTGCTGAATGCGGATGAAAAACAGCGTATTCTGCGCGGCAATGCCCAACAGTTCTTCAACCTGGGTTGATGGTAAAAAAGCCATCAGCCAGGGCTGCTAGACCAGAGGTTTAGGGGAATTTACCTATTCCCAAAATACTTAAAGAGTGAAATATTTATATGTGATTTATATACAAATGAATGTATTCACCACA
>JAHAYB010000020.1 GCA_018384835.1 Comamonas sp. | reverse complement strand
TTGGTGGCCGCCGCCCGCACCGGCAAAATTGGCGATGGCAAAATTTTTGTCACCGCCGTGGAGCAGGTCGTGCGCATTCGCACGGGTGAATTAGACCAAGCGGCGATTTAGCAGGTTTTTACCCCTGCTTTTGCAGCAGCTTAATCACGCTAGAAAAATCCTCCCCGCCATGTCCGCCCAAGCTGTGCGCGGCGTATAGAGCACGCGCCAAGCCGCCCAGCGGCGTGCTGGCTTTGACCGCCAAGGCATTCTCCTGAGCCAGTCCCAAATCCTTGAGCATCAAATCTGTGCCAAAACCACCGGCATAGCCCTTGCTGGCGGGGGCGTGTTCATGGACACCCGGGTATGGGTTGTATTTTTCCAGCGCCCAGTTGCCGCCCGAGCTACGGCGCATGATTTCGGACAGAACAGCAGGATCAAGGCCATTGGCAGCGCCAAGTGCGATAGCTTCGGATGTGCCAATCATCAAAATGCCCAGTAGCATGTTGTTGCAGATTTTGGCGGTCTGACCTGCGCCCACGCTGCCTGCGTGGAAGATGTTCGCGCCCATTTTTTCCAGCAGGGGGCGGGCACGTTCCAAGTCGCTATCGCTGCCGCCAACCATGAAAGTCAACGTACCGGCAATTGCTCCGCCGGTTCCGCCGGAAACGGGCGCGTCGATAAAGCCTACGCCTGCGGCTTCTGCGGCCTGCGCTACCTTTTGGCTGGTAGCAGCGGCAATGGTGGAGCTGTCAATAATCAGCGCCCCTTTGCTGATGTTCTCCAGCAGACCGCCCTGGCCGCCTTGCCCTAAAAACAAGCCTTCTACGTGCTGGCTGGCTGGCAGCATGGTGACGATAGCTTCCGCGCCCTGCACAGCGTCCTGTGCGCTGCTGGCGGCTTGACCACCTTCGGCCACGACTTTGGCGACCGCTTCGGCGCTCAGGTCAAAGGCTTTGACGCTGTGGCCAGCCTTGACCAAATTAATCGCCATCGGTGCGCCCATATTGCCCAGACCAATGAATCCTATTTGCATGATGAAAGTCTCCTGTGGTTAAAAATTTGAATGAACTAACGGATTACATCCGGCGCATCGCCATCCAACATGCGCCGCCCAATGATGACGCGCATGATTTCGTTCGTGCCTTCCAGAATCTGATGCACACGCGCATCGCGCAGCAGGCGCTCTAGCGGGTATTCGCGGATATAGCCATAGCCGCCGTGCAGTTGCAGCGCCTCGTTCACCACGTTGAAACCGGCATCCGTGGCAAAGCGTTTGGCCATGGCGCAGTAGGTGCTGGCATCGGGCGCACCTGCGTCTAGCTTGCTGGCAGCTTGGCGCACCATCAGACGGGCTGCGACCAACTCGGTCGCCATATCCGCCAGCTTGAATTGCAGCGCCTGAAACGCCGCCAGCGGTTTACCGAACTGTTTGCGCTCCTGCATGTACTGCTGCGCATGGGTCAATGCCCCCTGCGCCGCGCCGACCGAACAGGTGGCGATATTGATGCGCCCGCCATCCAGCCCTTTCATGGCGATTTTGAAGCCCTCGCCCTCGCTCCCCAGCAGGTGATTGGCCGGAATACGCACATTGTCAAAACTGATAGTGCGTGTGGGCTGGCTGTTCCAGCCCATTTTTTCTTCCTTCTTTCCATATTCGATACCGGGCAGATTCGCCGGCACAGCAAAAGCACTAATACCCGCCGCGCCAGATTGCGCGTCGCCGGTACGTGCCATCAGCACTAGAACGTCGGTACTGCCTGCGCCGCTGATAAAGGCTTTGCTACCGTTGAGGACGTATTCGCCGCCCACCAACTCCGCACGGGTTTTGATGCTGGCCGCGTCCGAGCCACTGCCTGGCTCTGTCAGGCAATAACTGGCCAGCTTTTGGCCGGTGGTCAGAGCTTCGCCCCATTCTTGGCGCACCGCGTCGGTGGCCCAAGTGCCCAGCATCCAGGTCGCCATGTTGTGGATGGTGA
>JAHAYB010000009.1 GCA_018384835.1 Comamonas sp. | reverse complement strand
ACCAACTTCGAAAACTTGGGGTTCTATAAGAAGCTCAATCGGATGAACGAAATCGTCCGCCTTCACAACAGCGAAGTGGGCAAAGATTACTCCTCCGAATTGCCCCCTGATGAGACGGCACGAGCCCTCACGGAGTTCATGTCAGTCCTCGGCAATGATGGCAATGTGGAAGTCAACCTCTCTGCACATATCACCCTCAAAGGTAGCGTGACTGACAACGGTCAGACGAAGGAATTCAAGCGTGCCAGTGAGCTGGAAAACATTTCCTCAGAAGGCTTAACTTCGCTCATCCTCATCACTTTGATGACCGCACTACTCAATACCATCCGAGGTGCCGAGCCCGTGTTTGTCCCTTGGGTCACTGATGAAGTGGGCAAGTTCGACCCTAAGAATTTCTTGTCTCTGATGCTGATGCTGCAAGAAAACCGCATCGATGTGGTGACTGCATCGCCCGAGCTTGGCCCTGTACAGCAAGGCGTTTTTGCCAGACGTTATCTCTTTGAAGACAAGGGCCGCATCCGCGTCTATAGCCAGCCCAATAGTGGTATGCCCCACAACGTCGTAGTGGAGACTGCTGCATGAACGCCAAAACTCTCAAGCTATTGCTCGCTGGCGAATACATCTGCTCGGTTCGCTACCGCCTTGAATTTGAGCAGCTTAATGAGACCGCCGAACGTGAAGAGGTCGACGCCTGGCTTTCTGCTTTAGGAATGCGCTTGGGTCGTGTTGGTGATGAGGGCGCGTTCTTTTTGGCATACGACTACATCAGCCCCAAAGAAATTACCCAAGTCAAAAATGAACTGCTGAAGTTTCGCGACGAGTACGGGCCGGCAGTACGCATGCTGGATTTCATCCGGCAAACAGATGTCAGCCGCATCGAGCTCAGCTCTGGTGAATACATCACCTTGTATGAGCTGGAGTCTGCCGTTGCGCAGTCCAGTACGCTGGAGGCCCACCTCAAAAGCATGCTCGGAGTCATCTCACACGCTTCGGCTAGAAACTCAATACGCGACAACCTTTCTAAACTTCTAGACCACCTAGCCAAAGATGGCTATGTCGTCCTTGCCAACAAAGACAGCGGGACCTACCAGGTCACAGGAAAAATTGAGCAGCTGTATTCCGTACTCCAGTTTCTCGATGAGCAAAAAGTTATCCCTGACTCAGAGGTGGATGACCTGGATGAAGCAGAGGATGACCTCGTCGAACAAGCACAGGGCAATGCAGACAAGGAGTCATTGCTTTGAGCGTCGGTCAAGTTCAACGACTTTTCAAGCTGCTAGCAACTCATGCCGAGTTGCTCGAAGAAGCCTTTCAGGGTTCCGTCTCGGGTGGGGACAAGGCACGTAATACCGCACTAGAAACGCTGCACAACCAAAACGTCTTGAAACCCTATGACGAAGGTCAGTACCGTCTAAATCCACGGCTGC
>JAHAYB010000518.1 GCA_018384835.1 Comamonas sp. | reverse complement strand
GCCCTACACACAGAAAAAATTAGCAGGTTTTTTTAGATGCCGATGCCGAGACGTACAACGCCCCGCCCTGGCGCTTGAACTCATCAGCTTTTTCCGCCATGCCCTCGGCCAGCGCCTCGGTTTCGGCTACGCCTTTGGCGGCGGCAAACTCGCGCACCTCTTGCGTAATCTTCATCGAGCAGAACTTAGGCCCGCACATGCTGCAAAAGTGCGCCACTTTGGCCGCGTCTTTGGGCAGGGTTTCATCGTGGTATTCCTGCGCGGTTTCGGGGTCTAGGCCAAGATTGAATTGGTCTTGCCAGCGGAAATCAAAACGCGCTTGACTAAAGGCATCGTCACGGGCGCGTGCTCCGGGGTGGCCTTTGGCGACATCGGCGGCGTGGGCGGCAATTTTGTAGGCAATGATGCCCTGCTTCACGTCGTCGCGGTCGGGCAGCCCCAAGTGTTCTTTGGGCGTGACATAGCACAGCATGGACGTTCCAAACCAGCCAATCATGGCCGCGCCGATGGCGCTGGCAATATGGTCGTAGCCCGGGGCAATGTCGATGGTCAGAGGGCCCAAGGTGTAGAACGGCGCTTCGTGGCAGGTTTTAAGCTGCTCGGTCATATTCGCCTGAATCATGTGCATGGGGACGTGGCCAGGCCCTTCAATCATGGTTTGCACGTCGTGCTTCCAAGCGATATTTGTTAACTCGCCCAAGGTGTGCAGCTCGGCAAACTGGGCTTCGTCGTTGGCATCTGAGGCACAGCCCGGGCGCAGGCCGTCGCCTAAGCTAAAGGCCACGTCATACGACTTCATGATGTCGCAGATGTCTTCAAAGTGGGTGTAGAGGAAGCTCTCTTTATGGTGCGCCATGCACCACTTGGCCATGATGGAACCTCCGCGCGAAACAATGCCCGTGCGCCGTGCAGCAGTCAGGTGGATATAGGCCAGACGCACACCCGCATGAATGGTGAAGTAGTCCACGCCCTGCTCGGCTTGCTCGATGAGCGTGTCGCGGAAAACTTCCCAGCTTAGGTCTTCGGCAATGCCACCGACTTTTTCTAGCGCTTGGTAAATCGGCACAGTGCCAATCGGTACGGGGCTGTTACGCACAATCCAGTCGCGGGTGGTGTGGATGTTTTTGCCAGTGGATAAATCCATGACGTTATCCGCGCCCCAGCGAATCGCCCAGACCAGTTTTTCCACTTCTTCTTCAATGCTGGAAGTCACTGCCGAGTTACCGATATTGGCGTTGATTTTCACGAGGAAATTACGGCCAATCGCCATCGGCTCCACTTCGGGGTGATTGATGTTGGCAGGGATGATGGCGCGGCCTCGGGCGACTTCATCGCGCACAAATTCGGGGGTGATGATTTGCGGAATCATTGCGCCCATAGGATTACCCGCTAGGCGTTTTTCGCGGGCGGCATCGGCCATGTATTGCGCCATCCACTCGCGCTTGCCGTTTTCGCGCAGGGCGACGTATTCCATCTCGGGGGTGATGATGCCTTTGCGGGCGTAGTGCATTTGCGTGACGTTGCTGCCCGTTTTGGCACGGCGCGGCTGGCGTTGCAGAGCGGCGGCTTCTTGGCGTAGTTGCGCCAGGCGGGCAGCATCTTCGCTTTTGCTGCCATCGTCCAGGGCGAGGGGTTTACGGCCTTCGTAGGCTTCGGTATCGCCGCGCTCGGCAATCCAGGCGGCGCGGACGCTGGGCAAGCCTTTTCTGACATCAATCACCGCCTCGGGGTCGGTATAGATGCCCGAAGTGTCATAGACGCTGACTACCTCGCCATTGGTCAGTGCAATGTCGCGCACCGGCACGCGCACATCGGGGCGGCTGCCGGTGATATAGCTTTTGGTAGAGGCGGGAAAAGACTCGCGTGTGCGGGCGAGCAGGTGGACGAAGTTGTCAGGACCATTCATGGCGGGCATTCCTTGCAATCAAGAGTAAAGGGAATGCTCCGCAATCGACAAGACCAAGTGTGCCAATGCGCTCCAAACAGGGCGCACTGGGGCGTGCGCACTAAGGCAGGAGGGGCCAATTGTTCTTGTTGCAGCTCTTCTTACGCTGGTACTAACCAGATCAAGTTCGCGGTTCCAGTGGGTAGGCCCACCATCTCAGCATGCCTGGATATTCATCCTTCATGCACCCCGGAGCAGCGGGCAGTATAGCCGCGCTACCGCCGGGCTGGGCTAGCTGGGCTTGGCCGTGCGCTTCTTCGCCAGAAAAAAAGCTGGCTGCGGGGGCAACCAGCTTTTTCATGGGTAAGAACGTATTCTAAGAACTGCGCTTGCTTTGTGTTTAAGCCGCTGCTACCAGGCTATCGGCCAGGGCTTGGCCTTCGGTCAAGTCCAAATCGCCGGTGTAAATGGCGCGGCCACAAATCACGCCCTCAATGCCTTCTTCTTGCACGGCGCACAGGGCTTTGATGTCATCAATGCCGGCCAGGCCGCCCGAGGCAATCACCGGAATGCGCACCGCCTGAGCGAGCTTGACCGTGGCCTCTACGTTGATACCGCTCAACATGCCATCGCGGCCAATATCGGTGTAGATGATGGATTCCACGCCCCAGTCTTCAAAGCGCTTGGCGGTGGAAATTACATCCTGGCCGGTGAGCTTGCTCCAGCCATCGACAGCCACCTTGCCATCTTTGGCATCTAGGCCAACGATGATGTGCCCCCCAAAGGCGCTGCAAGCGTCTTGCAGAAAACCAGGGTTTTTGATGGCCGCTGTGCCGATG
>JAHAYB010000517.1 GCA_018384835.1 Comamonas sp. | reverse complement strand
GTGCTGGTGCTGGGCATTTCCTACAAGAAAAACGTGGACGACATGCGCGAGTCGCCTTCGGTCGAAGTCATGGAGCTGATCCGTGACAAGGGCGCAGCAGTTGCCTATAGCGACCCGCATGTGCCCGTGTTTCCGAAAATGCGCGCGCACACGTTTGACCTGTCCAGCGTCAAGCTGACGGCGGAAAGCTTGGCGAGCTACGATGCGGTGGTACTGACTACCAACCATGACGGCTTTGATTATGAACTGATCAAACAGCACGCCAAACTTATCGTCGATACTCGCGGTGTGTACCGTGAGCCTGCACAGCACATTATCAAGGCTTAAATATCTATGAAAAATTTTGCACTGATCGGCGCTGCGGGTTATATCGCTCCGCGCCACCTGAAAGCCATCAAAGACACAGGCAACAACCTGGCCGTCGCCATGGATGTAAACGACTCAGTGGGCATCATGGATAGCCACTTCCCCGAAGCCGAGTTTTTCACCGAGTTTGAAGAGTTTGCCGCCTACGTTGAAGACCAGGAAATCAAAGGCAACAAGCTGGATTATGTTGCCATTTGTTCACCCAACTACCTACACGCCCCACACATGAAATTTGCGTTGCAGCATGGTATTGATGTGATTTGTGAAAAGCCGCTGGTGCTGCACTCGGAAGACATCGACATGCTGGCCGAGTATGAAAGAAAGTATGGGGCCAAGGTTAACTCCATCCTGCAACTGCGCTTGCATGACTCCATCATTGCCCTGCGTGACAAGGTAGCGTCTGCTCCCAAAGACAAAGTGTTTGATGTTGAGCTGACTTATCTGACTTCCCGGGGCAAGTGGTATCTCAAATCCTGGAAAGGCTTTGATGAAAAATCTGGCGGCGTAGCCACCAATATCGGCGTGCATTTTTATGACATGCTACATTTTATTTTTGGCAAAATCGTTAAAAGCGAAGTGCATTATCGCGATGACAAAACCAGCTCCGGTTACCTGGAATATGAGCGTGCCCGTGTACGCTGGTTTCTCTCCATTGATGCCAACAACCTGCCCAGCAATGCCGTGCAAGGTGAAAAGCTCACCTATCGGAGCATTACCATTGAAGGCGAAGAGCTGGAGTTTTCTGGTGGTTTCACCGAGTTGCATACTCGCAGTTATGAGAACATTCTCGCCGGTAATGGTTACGGTCTGGAAGAAAACCGCACTGCTATCGAAACCGTAGAACAGCTGCGCCTGCAGCCCATTGTCGATAATCCGGCGAATCCGCACCCGTTGCTGGCCAAGGTGAAGTCATGAGCTATTACCAGCACGAATCTGCCATCGTTGATGAAGGCGCTGAAATAGGTGAAGGCTCGCGCGTTTGGCATTTTGTTCATGTTTGCGGTGGCGCCAAAATTGGCAAGGGTGTTTCCCTTGGCCAAAACGTTTTCGTCGGCAACAAGGTCACCATCGGCGACCACTGCAAAGTCCAGAATAACGTCTCGGTCTACGACAATGTTCACCTGGAAGAGGGTGTTTTTTGTGGCCCAAGCATGGTGTTTACCAACGTGTACAACCCGCGTTCACTGATCGAACGCAAAGACCAGTATCTGGACACGCTGGTGAAAAAAGGCGCAACACTGGGAGCCAATTGCACCATCGTCTGTGGCGTGACCATTGGCGAGTATGCCTTTGTGGGAGCAGGAGCTGTGGTCAACAAAGATGTGCCCGCTTATGCCCTGATGGTGGGTGTACCCGCTAGACAAATCGGCTGGATGAGCGAGTTTGGTGAGCAGTTGGCTTTGCCCCTGACGGGTGAAGCGGCCACCACCTGTGAACACACAGGTGCAATTTATACTCTCAAAAATGGTGCGGTCAGCAAAAGCTAAAGAATGGCCACACCAAGCAGGAGCTTCCTATGGATATCAATGCCAGCATAGTCGATCAAAGAGTCAGCGGGATTGCCGAACAGCTCACCAGCGAACTGGGCGAAATCGTGGGACAAGATATTGCACGACAAAAATCCCTGGCCTTTGTTTTGCTTTGCGTCAGCACAATATTGGACATTCCATTGGAAGAAGCCATCGAGCACCTGACCGAAGGGGGCAATGACCTGGGTGTTGATGCACTGCACCTGGGGGAAGTGGACGATGGCGAGTTTACCGTGACCATTTTCCAGGGCAAGTATAGCCATAGGAGTCTGGATGGCTCTGCACACTTCCCGGAAAATGCTGTCAAGAACCTGATTGCCCTGGTCAGCAATATCTTTGACCCGAATAAAAACTTTGAGATGAATCCGCGTCTGGCACCACGTATGGAAGAGGTGCGCTCGTTAATTCGCGATGGCTATATCCCCAACGTACGTCTGATGCTGTGCAGTAACGGCCAACACTGGAATCAACAGGCACAGCAATGGATAGACAGCTCCGGCCTGGGCTATGGGCAGGTGAATTGGCAACACTACAACCACGATGACATCGTACTGGTACTTCAGCGCAGCAAAGCGGTCAATGACAGCATCAAACTGAGAGGCCAGGCCATCATTGAAGACTTTAATTACCGCCGGGTGTTAGTGGGCAAGGTGCCGGTGACTGAAATCGCCAGCCTGTTCGACCGTAATGGCGACTTATTGCTAGAACGCAACATTCGCCGCTACCTTGGGCTTCACAGTAACCGTGTTAACAGTGCCATTCATAACACCCTGATAAATACGGCCAAGAACAAGGATTTCTATCTGTTCAATAATGGCATCACCATGACCTGTACCAAAATGCGCCATAACGCATTGCAGGGCGGTGATTATCAGCTAAGGCTGGAAAACATTCAGGTCATCAACGGCGGGCAAACCTGCAAAACCATTCAACAGGCCATCAGCGAGACAGGTGAATTAACGGATTTCTCTGATGTGTTTGTCCTGCTGCGCCTATACGAGCTGGAAAGCGATGACGACCAGCTGGTCAAGGAAATCACCTTCGCCACTAATAGCCAGAACCCCGTCGATCTGCGTGATCTGCGCTCCAATGATCCCAAGCAACTCGAACTGGAAGCCGGTATACAGGATCTGGGCTACAGCTACAAAAGGTATAGAGAAGATGCAACAGCCAGCAGCGGCACAGTGATTACCAGCGCTGTAACCGCCGAGGCGGTCATGGCCGTATGGCGCAAGTGCCCGCATCAAAGCAAGTTCCGTCGCCGTGAGTTGTTTGGCAGTTTGTATGAGAAAGTCTTTCAGGGGTTGTCTCCGGCGCAGGCTGTTCTCGCGGTACTGATCTTCCGTATGGTTGAAACCGAACGTAAACGCCCGACCTTCCTGAATCCAGTCCCGGATTTTCTGCCCTATGCGGCCCACTACATGGCTATGCTGGTGGGGCAGCTACTGTTGCAAGAACAACAACTAGACATAAAAGAGATTAGTCACCGCAATTTGGAGCAGTTCAAGCAGCGCCTTGAGCAAGACAAGGCAGAACTGATTGGCCAAGCTGCCCTGCAGCTGAAAGCGGCACTGACAAAAATTTATGGAGACCGTGACATCTCCCTGCAACAGCTATCAGCCACCTTTCGCCGTGGCGACCTGCTCGAATTCTTACCAGTTACAACGGAATAAGCATGCAATTTATCGATTTAGCCGCCCAACAGGCGCGTATCAAACAAAAAATAGACGCCAATATTCAAAAGGTTCTAGCCCACGGCCAATACATCCTCGGCCCAGAGGTCAGCGAGCTAGAAGAAAAACTCGCCGCCTTCACCGGCGCTAAGTACTGCATCAGCGTAGCCAACGGCACCGATGCCCTACAAATCGCGCAAATGGCCTTTGGCA
>JAHAYB010000510.1 GCA_018384835.1 Comamonas sp. | reverse complement strand
GCCTGCCCGGCCTGGTCGCCGATGGGCGCGATATGGGCACTGTGGTTTTTCCGCACGCACCGCTAAAAATATTTTTAACCGCCAGCGCAGAAAAACGCGCAGAAAGGCGCTACAAGCAATTGATAGATAAGGGTTTGTCTGCTAATATCGACAGTCTTTTGGCAGATTTACAGGCGCGGGACGCGCGCGATATGCAGCGTGCAGCCGCCCCCCTCAAACCCGCCGAAGATGCCATGCACTGGGACAATACCAACAGCACGATTGAACAAGCCGTGCAGCAAGTCTTGTCTTGGTGGCAAGCACGTCAGCCTTTTGCACCTCGCACCTCTGAATTTTCTAAGGTCGTGGGGCAAGAAGGCTGATTTTTTCGCCCGCTGCTCGCTTACCTTGTGTTGTGCGCAGCGGTTGTTCATTACCAACCCCCTTAGATCATCTGCGATCTACCCTTTCGCCAGCAGTCTTAAAAACGCGCAGCAATGGTGCTGCCGGAAACCTGTTGGTGAGCAAGGAAATACATGTCTGAATCTTTTGCCGCCCTGTTTGAAGAATCCCTGCAACGCACCGAGATGCGCCCCGGTGAGGTCATCACCGCTGAGGTCTTCAGCGTCTATCAAAACTTTGTGATCGTCGATGCCGGCTTTAAATCTGAAGCCTATGTGCCCATCGAGTAATTCAAAAACGACCAGGGCGAAATCGAAGTCCAAGTAGGCGACTTCGTGTCTGTGGCCGTGGGCACCATCGAAAACGGCTATGGCGACACCGTGCTGTCGCGTGACACTGCCAAGCGCCTGGCCTCCTGGCTGTCGCTGGAGCAAGCGCTGGAGTCCGGCGAGTTCGTCACCGGCACGACCAGCGGTCGCGTCAAGGGTGGCCTGACCGTACTGGTCAACGGTATCCGCGCCTTCCTGCCTGGCTCGCTGGTAGATACCCGTCCTACCAAAGACCTCACTCCCTACGAAAACAAAACCATGGAGTTCAAGGTCATCAAGCTCGATCGCAAGCGCAACAACGTGGTGCTGAGCCGCCGCGCTGTGATTGAAGCCTCTATGGGCGAAGAGCGCGAGAAGCTGCTGGCGACCCTGCAAGAAGGTGCCATCGTCAACGGCGTGGTCAAGAACATCACCGAATACGGTGCGTTTGTCGATTTGGGCGGCATTGACGGCCTGCTGCACATCACCGACATGGCTTGGCGTCGTGTGCGTCACCCCTCCGAAGTGGTGCAAGCTGGTCAAGAAATTACCGCCAAAATCCTCAAGTTTGACGCTGACAAGAGCCGCGTAAGCTTGGGCCTGAAGCAAATGGGCGAAGACCCCTGGATGGGCGTATCGCGCCGCTACCCCTCCAGCACGCGCATGTTCGGCAAAGTTACCAACATTGCCGACTACGGCGCGTTTGTGGAGCTGGAACCCGGCATCGAGGGCTTGGTACACGTCTCCGAAATGGATTGGACCAACAAGAACGTTGCCCCCAACAAGCTGGTGAGCTTGGGCGATGAGGTTGAAGTCATGGTGCTGGACATCGACGAAGACAAACGCCGCATCAGCCTGGGCATGAAGCAATGCCGCGCCAACCCCTGGCAAGAATTTGCACAAAATACCCGCCGTGGCGACAAAGTCAAAGGCCCCATCAAATCCATCACCGACTTTGGCGTGTTTGTGGGTCTGGATGCTGGCATCGACGGCCTGGTTCACCTGTCCGACCTGTCTTGGAACGAAACCGGCGAAGCCGCTGTGCGCAACTACAAAAAAGGCCAGGAAGTGGAAGCCATCGTCCTGGGCGTGGATGTGGAGCGCGAGCGCATCAGCCTGGGCATCAAACAGCTCGATTCTGACCCCTTCACCACCTTTGTTTCGGTTAACGATAAAGGCTCCATTGTTACTGGCACCATCAAAACCGTGGATGCCAAGGGCGCTGAAATCGACCTGGGCGAAGACGTGCTGGGCTACCTGCGCGTCTCCGAAATCTCGCAAGAGCGCGTGGAAGATGCCCGCAACGTCTTGAAAGAAGGCGAGGAAGTATCGGTCGTGGTGGTCAGCATCGACCGCAAGAGCCGCAACATCCAGCTGTCTATCAAGCAAAAAGACCAAGCCGAGCAGCAAGAAGCCATGGCCAGCCTGTCGGCGCAGGCTTCCAAGGAAAATGCCGGCACCACCAGCCTGGGCGCTTTGCTACGCGCCAAGCTGGATGCTGACAAGTAAGTAAGGGCTATCCCTAGGACGGGCGCTGGCCTTAGGCAAGCGCCCGTTTTGTTTGCCCTATTTATTGCCCCGTCCCAGCCCGTCGGCTCGCCAGCCCAGCCTAAGCGCTGGCAGAGGGCACACCGCCGCTTGCCAACACACCGAGTTTTTTGAGGATTTTTGTCATGACACGCTCCGAACTGGTAGAGCTTTTAGCCAAAAAACTACCCTCTTTATTAGGGCAACGCGAGGCAGAGCACGCCGTCAAAGTGCTACAAGAGACCATTACCCACGCCCTTGTGCGAGGCCAGCGCATTGAAATACGGGGCTTTGGCAGCTTTATGGT
Organism: Comamonas sp.; assembly: GCA_018384835.1. Lineage (GTDB taxonomy): Bacteria > Pseudomonadota > Gammaproteobacteria > Burkholderiales > Burkholderiaceae_C > Comamonas. The sequence continues at coordinate 14,277 of JAHAYB010000510.1, read as the reverse complement.
GCATCAACGCGCCCCGCGCCAAGGGCGCAATCCGCGCACAGGCGAGCAAGTTGCCGTTCCTGCCAAACGGGTGGTGCATTTCAAACCCGGTAAAGCCTTACGCCAAGCCGTGGACAAGCAACCAGGCAGCGCAGCAGACACCTAAAATCCCAGCATCGAAGCGGCAATGCCAGAGGTGTTTATGAAGTACGTGCTATGGCTGCTCAAGGCAGCCATTTTTTTTACCCTATTTGCTTTCGCCTTGAATAACCAGCACCTAGTCACCGTGCATTGGTTTTTTGGCGCTTTTTCCCAAGCCCCTTTGGTGTTGGTAGTGCTGTTGGCGTTTGGCCTGGGTTTGGTCCTAGGGGTTGCCGTCATGCTGCCGCGCTGGTGGCGTATCGCTGGTGGCGAGCGGCAGCGATACAGCCGCCCAGTAGCTATAGATACAGACGTACAGCAGATGCCCGCAGCCCATGAACTTTGATTTAAGCAGTATTTTGCTAGGCTTGCCCCTGGCTTTTGGCCTAGGCTGGCTGGCCTCGCGCATGGATTTGCGCCAACTGCGCCTAGAAAATCGCCAAGCACCTAAAGCCTACTTCAAAGGGTTGAACTACCTCTTAAACGAGCAGCAGGACAAAGCCATTGATGCCTTTATCGAGGCCATGCAAAGCGACCCAGACACCGCCGAGCTGCACTTTGCCCTGGGCAACCTCTTTCGCCGCCGGGGCGAGTATGGCCGCGCCGTGCGGGTGCATGAGCACTTGCTCTCTCGCGCCGACCTGAGCAGCACCGACCACCAACGCGCACAATGGGGGCTGGCACAAGACTACCTCAAGGCCGGCCTGCTCGACCGCGCAGAAGAGGCACTGCGCCGCCTAGAAAACTCCCCCCATGCCGCCCAAGCGCGTTTGGCACTGCTAGGCATCTACGAACGCAGCCGCGACTGGGTACAGGCCGCGCACATTGTGCGCACCATGCAGCAAGCGGGGCAGGGCGACTTTAGCTCCCGCCTAGCGCATTACCTATGTGAGCAAGCCGCCCAATCCAGCCCCGCGCCTGCCGAGCTGCCCCAGGCGCTCAAGCTGCTGGAGCAAGCACAAACCATTGCCCCCCAAGCCCCACGCCCACGCCTAGAGGCGGCGCGTGTTTTGCAGCGCTTAGGGCAGCCCCAAGCCGCTTGGCAAGGTTTGCTGGATTTGGCACAAGCCGCCCCCGCCGCCCTGCCTTTGGCGCTGCCCTTGCTATTAGAGCTGGCCGAGCAACTGGGTCAGCAAGAGCGTGCCGTCGCTTTGCTACGCCAACGCCAGCAGCAAGCCCCCTCTTTGGATGTGCTGTTAGCCCTAGTGCAGCTCAATGCCGACCCCGATGGCGAAGGCGGCCAGCGCTTGCCCCCCTCCAAGGAGGGGGATAGTGGGCACCATGGGAACGAGAACGGGAATGGGGGGGAGCCTGAGCACGAGCGCCAAACCAGCCACACTTGGCTGCTGCGCTACCTCACCACGGAGCCGTCATTGGTGGCAGCGAATCAATGGTTGCAGGGGCAGGCGGGCGGTAGTGCCTCCCAGGCAGCACTGGCTCTTCATCCGCCAGTCCCTTGTCCGCCCGCAGAAATCGCCAAAGCGCTAGAGCACGCTGCCCGCCCGCTGATGCGCTACCGCTGCGCCGCCTGCGGCTTTGAAGCGCGTCAGCACTTTTGGCACTGCCCAGGCTGCCAAAGCTGGGACAGCTACCCCGCCCGCCGGGTGGAGGAGTTGTAAGGCATAAATATTTTTATTTAAATACCAAACACTTCAAAAGCACGTTCTAATAGGCGCAAAAAAGGCTGCTCCATGCTAGGCAAGGTTGCAGTAATACCAACCAATCCCAAAGCTAAGGTAATGGGGAAACCCACAGCAAAAATATTCATCTGTGGGGCAATGCGAGTAATCACTCCCATCGTTAAGTTGGTAAACAATAATAAGGCCATCATAGGTAAAGCAATCCACAGGCCGCTAGAAAAAATAGATGCGCCCAACTCATGCACCCGCATGGTATTGATGACTTGAATTAAAGAGCCGTCCACCGGAAAAATTTCAAAACTCTTGAATACGGCAAGCAATACAAATAAATGACCGTTTACCACAACAAAAAACATGGTAAATACTTGCACTAAAAATCGGGATACTGCACTTAACTGTGCCCCGCTCGTGGGGTCAAAGAAGGAGGCAAAACCCAACCCCATTTGTAGAGCAATCGCCTCACCGGCCATTTCAATAGCAGCAATCACCACTCGGGCTGAAAAACCAATGGCCAAGCCAACACCTACCTGTAAGATAGCCACCGTAACCGCTTCTGGCGCATTCACAGAAATAATAGGTATTTCTGTAAAACTCGCCTGTGCGGCTATGGCAATCACTAATGCCATGCCCACTTTGTAACGCACGGGTACTACGCGCTGCGAGAAAACAGGCGCTACAGAGAACATCGCCAAAATACGCAAAAATGGCCATAGCACAGGCGATAACCACGCCATGATTTGCGCCTCAGAAAAGCCGACCACTATGCCCCCAGTATTTTTATGATTAAATTAAAATCAACCTTATTTTTAGCCCAAGGCTGTTGGAATATTTTCAAAAGTACGCCGGATAAAATCTACGACGGTACTAATCATCCAAGGTCCTGCCACAGAAAATACCACCACAGCCACCAAGAGTTTAGGGACAAATGACAGTGTATTCTCGTTAATCTGTGTTACTGCCTGAAAAATACTTACCAACAGCCCAACCACGAGCACGGACATCAGGATAGGCAGTGCGACAGTTAATAATAAAGTTAACGCCTCAAAAGCAAAGGTTAAAACGGCTTGTGAATTCATCGCAGCAGCCTTTCAAAATTTTATATGCGCTAGGTCGCAAAGCTGGCCACTAAAGAGCCTACCAGTAAATTCCAGCCATCTGCCAAAACAAATAACATTAGCTTGAAAGGCAAGGCCACTAGCACCGGCGAAAGCATCATCATCCCCAAAGACATCAGTACAGAGGCAACCACCATATCAATCACCAAAAATGGGATAAATATCATAAAGCCAATTTGAAAGGCCGTTTTTAGCTCGCTAATGACAAAAGAGGGCACAATAACCCGAAATGGTGCATCTTCAATCTGCACAGAAGGCTCTAGCTTGGCCAAGCGCGACATTAAGGCGTAATCCGATTGGCGAATCTGGCGAATCATAAAAGCCCGCATAGGAACTTCTGCACGCTGCAACGCCACTTCAAAGTTGATGGTATTTTCACTATAGGGCTTGTAGGCTTCGGCATATACCCTATCAATTGTTGGCCCCATCACAAATAATGTTAAAAATAGCGATAAACCAATCACTACCTGATTAGGTGGTGAGGATTGTGTTCCCAATGCTTGGCGCATTAAGCCCAGCACAATCACAATGCGGGTAAAACCCGTCATCATCAGCAAAATGGCTGGTAAAAATGACAGAGTGGTAAAAAACAGCAGGGTTTGAATGGGAACCGAGAAACTGTTATTACCACCTTGGCCAATCATCAGTGGCAGACTAGCACCAGGTGCTTGCGCCAAGGCGAGCGCGGGCAATAGCGCCAACACAGGCAAACCTAAGTGGAGCAAAGGCGCGGCAAAACGAGAAAAAGAATTGATGGGGCTGGGGGTGGAGGACATAGAACAATCAAGCCAAATTCAAGCCCCTGCGCTTGGCTGCTGGGGCGTAGCTTGGGACTGGTACTGGGCATCGAGCGCTTGGCTAAATTCAGGCAGAAAGGCGGGTTCTGCACGGGTTGTAGTGGCCGCTGTAGCCGCAGCAGTTACCTCATCCGAACCCAAAACGTGCAGACAGCTCACATGCTGGGCCGTAACCCCCAGTACTAAGCAGGTTTTGCGTGTGCCTTGCTCCAGCTCCACAGTGACCACCCGCTGGCCTGGCCCTAATACCAGATTGCTCACAATATGCCCCTGCACCCCAACAACGCCCCGCGCTGTTTGGTGGCGCTGATACCAGCGCTTGAGCAGCCAAGGCAAAGCGGTCATGGCTAAAACCATGACCGCCACAATTAACAGGGATGTGCTCAGGCCAGCATCAGCCACGGCTGACGCGACGCAGGCGCTCTGAAGGGGTCACCACGTCGGTGAGGCGGATACCAAACTTATCGTTGACGACCACCACCTCGCCCTGGGCAATCAGGTAGCCGTTGACGAGCACGTCCATTGGCTCACCAGCCAAGGCATCGAGCTCGACCACAGAGCCTTGCGCCAGTTGCAAAATATATTTAATTGGCACTTTGGTGCGCCCCAACTCCACCGATAGCTGTACTGGAATATCCAGCACCATATTGATGTCGTTGACTGGAACCTCTGTTCCGGTGGGGCCATAGCTTGCACCGCCCCCGCCGCCGCCCGGGGGGACTCCTCCAGTCAAAGAACCACCCTGCTCTGCAGCTCCTAAAGCACCATCGACTTGTTGCTGCTCTTCCAGAGCCTCCGCCCAACCAGAGAACGGATCTTCTTCAGCTTGGGGTTCATTATTCTGGTCTATCGCCATTATTTATCTCCAGTCCCACTGGACTCTATGTTTCGCAAGCACTGCTCAATACGAAGTGCATACTTGTTATTGTATGTGCCATATTGGCACTCAAAAACAGGCACTCCTCCAATGGAGGCGCGGATTTTTGGCTCACGCACTAGCTCAATAAAATCACCGGGCTTCATCGCCAGCAACTGTTCTACCGAGGCATCTGCACGCGCTAATTCCGCAACCAAGGTCACCTCAGCGGACTGAATCTCCCGCGTAAGCACCTTCACCCAGCGCCGATCGACCTCCATCGAATCGCCTTGGGTGGATGAATACAAAATATCGCGAATAGGCTCCATCGTTGCATAAGGCATACAAATATGGATAGCCCCAGAAACATCGCCAATCTCCAACTGAAAAGCCGTGGAGACCACAATCTCGCTAGGTGTCGCAATATTGGCAAACTGCGGCTGCATTTCTGAGCGCTGATAGGCTAGCTCTAATGGATAAATACCATTCCAAGCCTTTTTGTATTCTTCGCTAATAACATCCACCAAGCGGTTAATCACCCGTTGCTCAGTGGCTGAGAAATCACGCCCTTCAATACGGGTTTGCAGGCGGCCAGAGCCTCCATACAACGTATCAATGATGCCGAACACCAAAGAAGGCTCACACACCACCAAGCCGTTGCCGCGCAAAGGGCGAATGCCCACAATGTTAAAGTTTGTTGGTACCGCCAAACGGCGTAAAAACGCGCTATAGCGCTGCACGGCTACCGTGCCAACCGATACCTCGGGGCTGCGCCGAATAAAGTTGAATAAGCCAATGCGAAAGTTACGCGCAAAGCGCTCGTTGACAATCTCCATGGTCGGCATACGACCACGAACGATACGCTCTTGGCTGGAGATGTCGTAGTCACGAAACGCACCCTTTTCACCCTCGACAGCATCAGTTTTCTGGCTCTCACCGGTGACTCCTTCAAGCAGGGCATCGACTTCTTCTTGAGACAGAAAAGAGTCACTCATAGCACACCTTTGTCCGCATTACTGAATAATAAAGCTGGAGAACAAAACCCGGCGCACGGGGCGCACGGGGCGGCGCGGGCGGTCGTCGTAATCATCATCGTACTCATCGGCTGCACGGCGAGCCTGGCGGCCACCGCCTAAGGGGCGAGAGACTTCCACCAAAATATCCGCCGCTAGTTTCTCCTTGCCCTCACCCAGCAACAGCTCATCGGCCGAGCGCTGCGACACTAAACGCAAAATACTGTCACGGATACTGGGCATAAACTGCTTGACTTGCTCAGTCGCTTTGTCGTCCGCTAGCTCTAAGGTAATGCCCAATTGGATGAATCGGTCACCGCCTGGATCTGCCAGGTTAACAACTAAATTCTCTAGGGGATAGAAGGTGGGCACAGCTGCCACAACAGGCCGCCCATCGTCTTCATCATCCTCGTGCTGGTTGAGCATCAACATAAAAACCGCACCAAGCACCACCACCAGCAGCGCGACAATAGCGCCAATTACGATGAGTTTTTTACTATTTTTTGCCGGGGGTGTGCCGCCGGCGGCTGCTGTTCCTGCCACGTCGGTATTCCTTTAAAAATCAACAACTTAGCCGCCTAAAGAATATTCCCCAGACCGACAAGCATCATTAAAGCAGGCGCAATTATTGCCCACAAAACCGTAAATCATAACGAAAACAGGTCTATTTAGAGATTACGCCGCACATATCCTGGGAAACCAAACGTCCTTATGATAAGCGCTTTTTTGCCATTTGTTACCCCATGTTTCCAAAGGCGATTAAACATAAACATTCAATCGCTCTACGGCTGCTGCTTGCTCCATGGGCAAGCCATGGCGCAGCTCAGTTGCTGAGAGTGCTGGCTGTACCTGCCCCAAACGGGCGCGTCCCCAAGTAGAGGCACTTGCGGCTCCCGCTTGCTCTTGCTCTTGCTGCGACGAACTGCTGCCTTGCTGCTCTGCGACAAACGCAAACGACCCTAGGCTCGCCGATGCTCCACCTTCTTCCTGCACCAGCGCATCCGCTAGGGTCAGCCCCTGCTGGGCAAGCAAGTCGCGAAGCTCGTCCATGCCATCACGCAGTAGGCTGCGCATCTGCTCTTGGTCGCTGTGTAGCACGACGTGCGCCTGCTGGCCTTGCAGTTGTACCTGCACCCGCACGCTCTGGCCATCGCGCTGGAGCACGACCTCTGCTCGCTGGTGCTGCCCTTTGAGCCAGAAGCGCAAATCCTCTTGACGCGCCTGCTCTTGGCCTTGCTCTGCGCCCGTCTCTTGGGCACTTTGGCTGGCTTGGACGGCCTGCTCCATCAGTTGCGTGCCAGAGCCAGCACCTAACACGGGCACTGCGTAGGCATCGGCCTCTTGACCCTCACCAGCGGTGTTAGCACTGCCTGCGTTTTGCCCCAAAGCGCCTGCCCGCCCACTCACACCGGCACCAATGGCCGCAGCCCCCATCCACTGCACCGCCCATTGCTGCACTTGCTGCGCCAAGCGTGCCATGGCGGGGGGCATGTCTTCTGCTTCCAGCGCTTGCCAGCTATCGTCCAAGGTGATACGCCCTGCCGACGGGGTATCGTCTGCGCCTAATGTGTCGCCGCCCTCTGCTCCTGGCACGCTACCTGCTAAACCGCTTAAGCCGCTCAAACCGCTGCGCAGGCTTTGCGCCCCCGAGGCCAAGGCCGTCTCCCACTGGTGCAACGCTTGTGCCTGCTGCTCTGGGCTGATAACGCCCATCGTCGCAGTGCGCAGACCAGCGCTCACGGAGCCTAGCAAGCCATCCCAGCCGCGCTGCATGGTTGCCTGCACGACTTCTTCTACTTCCTGCGTAGGCTCAGTGGTTGGGCGCTCTGCGGCCAGCCCCAGGGCTTGCTCTAGCCAAGCGCGTTCTTGCTCGCCCAGCTCTTCTTGCGCAACCTCTTCTACGGCAGGCTGCGCTGGCGGGTTGAGTAAGTTGTTGAGTAGGCTGGTATCTATGGCCTCGGCCTGCTCGTCCAGCTCCAGCTCTAACTCCGCTTCCAACCCCAACCCCAACTCCGCATCCAACGCCTCTTCCGAGGCCATGTCTAATAGCGGCTCTGGGTTGTCTCCTAGCTCTAAGAAAATGCTTAAAAAACTGCCGCCCTCCCCGGCAGCGCCCTCTGCGGTGCTTGCGCTGTCGGTCAGTGCTTTGGCAGTACCTGAACCTGAAACCGGTGAAGAAGATGCGGGTGATACAACTGCTGCTGTCATGGTGTTTATGCCTCCTGGAACTGCATACCAAAGGTGCGGCCTATGAATTGCAGGGCGGCACGCTCATCGGTTTGTTTTTGATCGCGGCGCTGCTCGGCCAAGGCCATATCGCGGCGGCGCATTTGCACTACTTTCTCTAGGCTAGAGAGGCGCAGCTCGGTAGTCATCAAAGCGTGCTGGGCGGCTTGCACACGCAGCGCATGGTCGCGCAGCACCTTGGTTTGCAACTCAATGGCGTGCTCTAGGCGCAGCATGAATTGGCGGTGGTGCTCCATCACTTCGGGCTTGAACTCTGCCCCCTCGCGCACGGCCCAGCGCTCTTGCATCTCTTGGCTGTAGGCGCTCAGTTGCTGCATTTGCTCGGTAGCGCCCGCTTGTGCCTGCTGGCGCTCACGCAAGGTTTGCCGCGCCTGGTCGCGCTTGCGGGTGGCCATCTCAATGGCAACCATCAAAGCATTTAAAGAAGACATACACCACCTTTTTTGTGTGCCCAGTGCCTAAGTTGGGGTGGCGGCCATGGGCAGTTTTGTCATCACCAGCACGCTCTTAGAGCGTCTGCTGGGCTATATCTCCAAACCACCTTATCGGCAGCTTCCCTCAAAAAATCAACTAAAACTCAACCAAAACTCAAGCGCCTAGCACTTGCGCCATGGCCTGCAAGCTATCGGGCATGGTTGCGCCTTCAAACATGGTTTGCTGCAAGAACTCGGCCATCGCTGGTTGCAAGCGAATGGCTTCGTCCACCTGCGGGTCAGAGCCATTCACGTAAGCCCCTACTTGTATCAAATCCTTGGATTTTTGATAGCGCGAATAGACGGCTCTAAACCGCCTAGCTAATTCGAAATGCTCACGCGAGACCACGTTGTGCATCACCCGCGAGGCCGATTGCTCAATGTCAATCGCCGGGTAATGCCCCTGCTCGGCCAGGGCGCGAGAGAGCACAAAGTGCCCGTCCAAAATAGCGCGAGAGGCATCGGCAATCGGGTCTTGCTGGTCATCGCCCTCAGACAAGACGGTGTAGAAGGCGGTGATGGAACCCACGCCGTTCAAGCCATTGCCGCTGCGCTCTACGAGGGCGGGCAGCTTGGCAAAACACGATGGCGGATAGCCCTTGGTGGCCGGTGGCTCGCCAATGGCCAGGGCGATTTCGCGCTGCGCCTGGGCGTAGCGGGTGAGCGAATCCATCAGCAGCAGTACATGCTTGCCCTGGTCACGAAAGTATTCGGCAATGGCGGTGGAGTAGCTCGCGCCCTGCATACGCAGTAGCGGCGGCGCATCAGCGGGGGCGGCCACCACCACGGCGCGGCTGCGGTCTTGTGCGCCCAGAATGTCTTCGACGAACTCTTTAACCTCGCGGCCACGCTCGCCAATCAGGCCGACCACAATCACGTCGGCCTTGGTGTAACGCGCCATCATGCCCAGCAGCACAGATTTACCCACACCAGAACCGGCGAACAGCCCCAAGCGCTGACCACGCCCTACGGTCAGCAGGCTGTTGATGGCACGCACGCCGGTATCCAGGCTCTCGCGCACAGGGTCGCGCTCCATGGCGTTGAGCGGCTCGCGCTCTAGCTCCATGGCCTGAATGTCTTGCAAGGGGCCGTCATGGTCTAGTGGAATGCCCTGGGAATCCACGACCCGCCCTAATAGGCCGTTACCCATGGGTAGGCGCAGCACGCCGCTGCTCATATCGGGCACGCTGGTATCGCCTAGGCGCAAAGGCGGCACAAAGGGCGACACCGGAACCACCAACGCGCCACTAGATAAGCCTTGAATATCGCCCGCAGGCATCAAAAACGCTTTATCACCTGCAAAGCCCACCACCTCGGCCAGCACCGGCTCTTCGCCGGGCATGACGATATGGCATTGCGCCCCAACGGGTACATGCAGGCCACTGGCTTCCAGCACCAGCCCGGTCAGGCGGGTCAGCGTGCCATGGCTAGAGAGGGCAACACCTTGCTGCAAGCGCTGCTGCCCCAATTGCAGCATGTGCTGAAGCTGCCCGGCAGGGGAAATAGACTCACTCATGGCTTGCCGCTCCCTCGTACCATGTGGAGACCAGCCCCAAAGCAGCAACAGCGCGTTGCCAGCGTTTTTCTAGGCTGCCATCGACTTGTGCGCCCTGGCTTTGCACCAGGCAATCACCAGGCTGCACACTGGCATCGGCCAGCCATTCAATTTTGGGATTGGGCATAGCGGCGCGTAAATGCGACTCCAGCACTTGCCAATCGGCGGGGTGCAGGCGCACAACGGCGGGCTTGGTTTCTGCGCCCAGCATGTCTAACGCCTCGCGCACCACGGGCATCAGCGCTTGGGGGTTGGTGCGCAGCTCTTGGCGCACCACCTGGCGGGCAATATCGCAAGCCAGTTGCAGCAAATCAGGAGCCACCTGCTGCTGCAACTGGGCAATACCGCCTTGTGCCTGCTGCACCACCTGCGCTAGGCGCTGCGCCACCTCTTGCCCTTGGTTTTGCTGAAACTCAGCAAAATGCTCTTGCCATTCTTTGTGGGTCTGCTCTTGGCCTTGCTCTTGTCCCTGCTCCAAGCCTTCATTAAAAGCTTCTTGGCGGGTTTGCTCCAGCAGCTCTTGCAGGGCTTGCTCATCCATGCCGCTGCCTGTCTGTTGCTGTGCCGATGCCAGCTCCTGCTCCTGCGCAGCGGCGGCTTGCTGGGCGGCATACGCACGCTCTTGGGCTAGGCGCTCGGCCTCCATCTGCTGCTTTAGGGCTTTTTGCGCTGCCGCCTCGTGCTCTTCAAAGGTTTGGAAGACTTGGCCACGCCCTGGCGCAGCGTAGGGGTCAATGCCTCGGGGCACCAGGGTGACGTCTGTGAAGTGCCAGGCGCGTATATCTTCCTGGTTCAGCTCCTCGCTGGGGATAAAGCGTGAGGGGCTGCGGGCATTGCTACCTTTGTTCTCGCCTGTCATGGCCGCGCACTCCTATTAGACAAAAGCATCTTCGGCACCGCCGCCGATGGTGATTTGCTGCTCGTCGGCCAAGCGGCGCACGATTTTGAGGACCTCTTTTTGCTGCGCTTCCACTTCCGACAGGCGCATGGGGCCACGGCTTTCCAAGTCTTCCTTGAGGGCAGCAGAGGCGCGCATGGACATATTGGCCAAGATTTTGTCGCGCACTTCCATAGAGCCGCCTTTGAGGGAGATGATGAGCGTCTCCGAAGCCACCTCGCGCAACACCAACTGCAAGGAGCGGTCGTCGAGTTTGACCAAATCGTCGAAGACAAACATTTTGTCCATGATTTTTTGCGCCAAATCTGTGTCGTAGTTGCGAATCGTATCGAGTACGGCCACATCGGCATTGCCGCCCAGTAAGTTGAGCATTTCCGCCGCCGTCTTGACCCCGCCCAGCGAGGATTTACGAATTTTGTCGCCCCCGGCCAGCACTTGGTAGAGCACTTCGTTCAAGTCTTTGAGCGCCGAGGGCTGGATGCCCTCTAGCGTGGCCACACGCAGCATGACCTCGCTGCGCATACGCTCGGGCAACTGCATCAGGATGCCGGCCGCTTGCTCGTATTCCAAGTGAACCAAGATGGCGGCCACAATTTGCGGGTGCTCGTTACGCACAAGTTCAGCCACAGAGATGGGGTCCATCCACTTGAGGCTCTCAATGCCCGAGACATCGCCGCCTTGCAAAATGCGGTCCAGCAGCAAAGAGGCTTTATCGTCGCCCAAAGCGCGGCGCAGTACGGATTTGACGTAATCGCCCGCATCCTCTACCAGTAGGCTTTGCGCAGCGCAGTCGTCGGTGAAGCGCGAAATCACAAAATCCACCTTCTCTTTGGTCACACCGCGCATACGCGCAATGGTCTCGCCGAGCTTTTGTACCTCTTTGGGCGAGAGGTGTTTGAAGACCTCTGCGGCCTCTTCCTCGCCCAGGGACATCAGCAAAACTGCTGCATCACTTAATCCACGATCATCCATGGCCATTGACTCTTTACTGCTTGGTGTTGGTTAGTGCTGGTTGGTGCTGGTTGGTTTGGTTAGTTAGCTGCCATCGGTACCATTGACCCAGTTTTTGATGATGTTGGCCACCGCAATGGGGTTTTGCTTGGCCAGGCTGCGTGCTTGCTCCAGGCGCAGTTGCTCGGGCGGTTGGTCGCCTGCTTTTTGTGGCAACGCGGGGCGGTCGAGCGCTTCGGCCTCCAGCAAGTCCAGTTGCTGCTGCTCTTTTTTGCGGCGCATTTTGACAAGGGGGCGTACCACACCGAACATCAAAATCAAGGCCGCCAGCACCAAGCCCACAGGCCAGGCAATGGAGCGGGCAGAGGCTACCGACTCCGCCTGCTGCCACCAGGGCAGGTTGGCCTCAGGGTCTTCATCCTTCTGGAAGGGGGCGTTCATTAGGTTGACAGAGTCGCCACGCTCGGCATTAAAGCCAATGGTCTCGCGCACCAGCGCCAGCATTTGCGCTTGCTGTTGCTCGGTAATGGGCGCGGGAGTGACCACGCCTTCCTCATTGGGCGCACCGGGCAGGTAGTTGACGACCACGGCAGCCGTCATTCGGCGAATGCCGCCCGTGCTGTTGCGGGTAACGCGGATGGTTTTATCCACCTCGTAGTTGGTGACCACCTCGCGCTTGCTGCCAGGAATTTGCATAAAGTCGCGCTGCTGCTCTTCAGCGGTGCGCAGGGGCTGGCCAGGGCCGTTGATGGGCGCAGCAGCGGCTTGAGGCGGCTGGTTGGTCATCGCCCCTGGGGTGCCAGTGGGCGGTAGGTCTTTGGGTGCGCCGCTGCTCTCTAGCATTTGCTGGCTGCGCACGGCGCTGCTCGCTTGCTGGCCTTGGTTGGGGGCGTGCAGCTCAGAGGTCGATTCGGACTGCGAAAAGTCTAAATCCGCCGTCACCTGGGCTTTGACGTTGCCCACGCCAACCACAGGCTCCAAAATGTCCAGAATGCGCTGCGCATACTGCTTCTCTAGCTGTTGCTGGTACATCAGTTGCTGGATGTCGATGGGGCTGTCTTTGCCATCGGGCTGCTGCGACAGGAGTTTGCCGCTGTCATCCAGCACGCTCACGCTATTGGGCGCAAGCTCTGGCACGCTAGAGGCAACCAGGTGAACAATGCCTGCAATCTGTGCCCGGTCTAGCATGTGGCCAGGGTGCAAATTCACAATCACCGAGGCCGAGGGCTTTTGCTGCTCACGAAAAAAACCGTTCTGATTGGGCAAGGCCAAATGCACCCGCGCATCTTGCACGGCAGACAGCCCTTGGATGGAGCGCGTCAGCTCCCCCTCCAGCGCACGCTGGTAGTTCACCCGCTCTTGGAACTGGGTGATACCAAACTTGCTGTTGTCCATCACCTCAAAGCCGGCAACCGAGCCTTTGGGCAAGCCTTGGGTTGCCAAGCGCAAGCGCGTGTCATGCACTTGGTTAGAGGGCACCAAAATCGCCCCCCCGCCTTCGGTGTAGCGATAGGGCACATTCATTTGCGACAACTGCGCAACGATGGCTCCGGCATCTTTATCGCCTAGGTTAGAGAACAGCACGCGGTAATCGGGCTGGCGGCTAAACACCACCGCCGCCACTACCGCCACCACCAATAAGGCGGCTCCAGCACCCCAGCGCATACGCTGGCTGCTATCCATAGCGGCAATGCGCTGCTGCCAAGAGGCAGCACCACCGCTGCCAGTGTTGGCAGCATCAGGAATAGGCACAGGCATGGCAACCGGTGCGGCGGGGTTGGGGGCAACAGGGACTTCAGCAACTGCAGACATATTCTTTTTTCCAGTGAACAACAAGCGCTGCTGGCACGCAGCCCAAGGTGTTTTTGATTATTGGAATTTGTCCGCTCGTCGTTCCCCGGATAAGGGGCTGATTTGCCCATTTATTCGCGCCGCTGCACTGCCGCCTTGCGCCGTACGATTGCGTCCAGTTTCTTTCACACCAACACTCAAACCGCTTTTTTTGAGTTAATTTTTTACTAGGAGCATCGCATGGACTTGCGTATCCAAGACAAGCACAGCGCCTTAAACGGTCTGCAACCGGCCAGTGAGATGGCTCAACGCCTGACCCAGCCCCTCCAAAAACAAGAGGCTCAAGCCCAGGGCTTTGGAGTCGCTTTGGAGAACGCCCTGCGCTCGGTCAGTGCCGCACAAAACCACACCAGCCACCTACAACGTGAGGTGCAGCTAGAAAACCCCAAAGTCAGCTTGGAAGAAACCATGGTGGCGATGCAAAAAGCACAAATCGGCTTTCAAGCCACTTTGCATGTACGCAACCGCTTGGTGCAGGCGTACACCGATGTGATGAATATGCAGGTCTAGCGCAACGCAGAAGGCTGATACACGCTTTCGCACTTACCACGATTACGCGCTAACCCGCAAACCGGCCCCTTCTTGATGCCGCCGTCCCGTTGATTCGGGTGGCGGTTTTTTTTCGCCTATGCGTTAGCGCATTGCATTAGCGTATTTGCATTAGCGCATTTGCACACTACCGCTGATTTCTACCACCACCTCGCTGCTACCCGGCTCTAGGGGCATGGGTTGAGCGCCGGGGGCACGCGCCAAGCCCGCCA